>JBGQIG010000069.1:0-10929 GCA_041498365.1 Terriglobia bacterium
CATAGGGAAGGTTTCACCGTGAAGGTAATCTCTCGAAATCCGCGTCCCTAGGGTAGTTCGAATTAGCACCTTACATGTAAACCGGCTTGAGACGAATTCAGGAGCCGCGCAGCTGCTCGCCCAAGAATTTCCATGCTCGCCCTAACCATCTTTCATTGGGAGTCCTTCGCAGGCCTGTTTGATCAGCTCACGCTGCACATCACTCACAACCAAGAACTCAAAGCCGCAATAATATCCGCACCGGTGGCAAACACGAGCACGTAATTCCACAATGTGCGATGAGGACGACAGTGAGAATTGGAGGACAACAAATTCGCCCGGTTCAAGTTCCCCGGAAACCGTGGCTCCCATTCCTCCCTCACTCACGTCCGATATCCGTCCCCAGAAGTCACACTTCCCCGCCGGACGAAAAACTGTGATGGTGACTCGCCCATCAAGGCGGTATCGATAGCGTTGGTTACTGGGTGTACTCATCTCTGCAGCCTCTGATCTCAAACACAGACACCACAGCAAGCGTTTAGCAGTCACTGAGCGGATTTACATACTTAAAGTAGGTGTGAACCTCACGAGACGACGTGTGGCCTCCTAACTTGCCGGAACCGTTTCTGCGGAAAGGAGCATACCGCCGATTACTGCGCACGCTATTCCAAGTCCGTGAAGCGGCTTTATGCTCTCATGAAGCAGGACGGGAGCGAGTAAGACGACAAAAACAGGATACAAGGCAGTCAGGGGTTCGACGACCGAGGCTTTGCCGCCTTGGCGCATCGCGGCCATTAAGCTTAAGAAACCCAGGCCATTAAACACCCCATTAAGTAGGGCCCACCCCATGCTCTTCGTCGAATACTCGAAAACCGAACGACCTGGAAACAGCAACGGCTGCAAAAGCATGAATCCAGCGGCTGCCCAAATCAGTGCTGCAGAGGCGGAAATGTGGTTCATGGCCAATTTTTGAAACAGCCCAAGAGTACCCCACGACAGAAGTACCAGGGCGGACAGCCATAACCACGTCGGAAGCATGAGACCCCTTAAGAGGAGAGCATCAGAATGGCAGCCACGGCAAAACATACTCCCAGTAGTTGCAGCTTATTGAGTTTTTCCCGCAAGAATGTGACCGCGAGAAGTACGGTAGCAACCGGGTAGAGCGACGTAGTTGCCGTAACGACGGAAGCATTGTCGCCAGCGCGGTATGCGCCGTATAGCGCGATGCCACCCAGTCCCAGGAGCACCCCGCTGATTAGGGCGTATGAGTTACCGCGCGGGCTCTTCTTCAGCTGAGGCCTCTGCACTGCGACCATCATCAGGCCAACCAGCAGAAATCCAAATGCAGAGACGAACTGCATGGTTGCCGGAGGAATCTCTTCGGAACCGAGCCGGGCTGTAAATGCCCATGCGGTCCAGCACAGTGATGCCGCAATCGAATACCAAAACCAGCTCCTTTTGAGAGTGTTCGATGCCGCACCAACGATCGTAACGAGGCCTTGGGGAAAAAGCGTTGCGGTCGAATCCGCGCTTAGGAACTCAGGCTGTTCACCTGCAGCGGTGGTGAACGAATACAAGATTGAATCAGTGCGGCTGTCCTTTTCGCAAACAGCAGAACGTCCTGCGGCAGCAGTCTCGCTCGTCAGCGACCGGCTTTGGCCGGGCGCGCTGGCAGACTGTTGTTTTTCCCCCGATGAGAGTACGCCATCAACCATGATCGTTTTCGGATGCTATACATTTCGCACTGCCAACAATCCGCACTAAATCGTAGCCCAGCCAGGGGACAGCAGAAAGTGACCAAAGTCATGCCGAAAACAATTACGACAGGTCCAAATCGAGGAGATCCCTACTGACCGCGTATCAGACTGCTCAGGCAATCGCACTCCTTGCGCGAAGGGGTTGTCCACCACTACAGCCAAGTAATGCATAATCGTGCACCCACTGCCGAAGTGCTTCTTCTTGAACAGATGGCTGAAATCGCAATCCCACCAGACGGCCCGAATACCAACGGGGAGAGGCGGCGAGTGAGAAGGAGCCGGAGTACGGCAGAACAAAATTCACCGTGATCTCGTGAGGCAGAGCCACGTTCCGGAGCAGGCGTACCCCCATCCCACCGTAACCAACGTTTTTTGTGATGCCGCTCACGGTCCTTCCTTGCGCATCAATTCTTACAGGGGTTGCGATCGGTACACGGCCACACACTCCGATACCACGGGAAAGCAGCGACTGAGTTGCTTCAACCGCAGCTCGAATACTCGCGTGGTTGCTGGCTTCGAGCAGTGCGTTGATCCCCAATCCGACGAACCGCGCGGCTTCTTTTGCGCCCCCGATGCCATAGACTACGGTCCGGCGCGGCAGAAACCAGGGTGATTTCTTCAGCCAAGCTACTGCGGTTTCGACGAGGGGCAACACACATGCGTTGATCTCGTGATAGTCATCGACTTTTCCAGATCGCAAATGCACAGTGAGAACGCTGGCATTGAGCCTTTCGAACGAGTCCGCAAAGCCGACCAGCAGCTTGCGGCTAACCTGGAAGCCTGCCAGGGTGAACGGCTGGTTCTCGGGCATTTGTCTGGTGGTTTCCTTCACAATGTTGGGGCGGAATCGCCGTCCATTCTTTCTAATACCGACGAGCGGACACACGCTGACGCTCTACAGCAAAATACTCCGGTTGAAGCCTCACGCGGGTCAATAAGGTAATCGATCGACACACCAACGTAACCTGGCCATTGGACTCTCTGTCCATTCGTCCAGGCTCGCACGCGGACTTTCCTTCACGACATGCTTATTACTTCAGTTACTTGCCCCAGGCACTTCGGTTCTCCTACCGTTGATTCCAGAATTGCGAAATTAGGAGTGAACCTTAATGAATCGCCAGGTGAGCAGACCGACCGCACTGCTTGCATCGCTGTTGTTTGTTTCTACGCTCAGCTGGGGACAAAATACCGCCGAATTGCAAGGAAGAGTTGTAGATCCCGCTGGGCATCCTGCGGTAAGTGCGTTTGTCATCATCACTAGCCACGACACCTCGTTGATACGCGCGGCTACGACAGACGACTCTGGTAACTTCGAGTTCACCTCCTTGCCGGTCGGTAGCTACAGTCTGGAGGTGAAAGCTGATGGCTTTCCCAATTCCCAGACTCGTGACCTGCGCGCAAGCATCGGGCAAGTGATTCGGATCGACATTGTCCTTGGAAGCAATGACGTGCTCGCTCCGTCGCTTCGTAGCACCGGCACTTCAGCAATCGAGCTGTCGAACACGCAGCTCGGTGTTGTTATGTCCGATTTGGTTGTATCTAATCTTCCGCTTAAGTCCCGTGACACGTTCGAATTGCTTCAGCTGCAGCCTGGCGTGCAAAGCACGTTGGGAGCCGACCTCTTCTTTGGCGGCGATCAGCCGGGTGTGGTTTCGGTCAACGGCGGGCGGGCACGCTCCAACAATTACAACGTCAACGGCGGCCATTCCGGGGACCAATTCATAAACTCCCCTTCCATCCAGCCCTCTCCGGACTCAATCAGTGAGTTTCGTGTGATCTCGCACAATTACGACGCAGAGCTTGGGCGCAATTCGGGATCCGTGATCAACGTGATCACAAAATCTGGCAGCAACACGTTGCACGGAAGCGTTTACGAGTATTTTCGCAACAAGGTTCTGAATTCCAAGGGATATTTTGACCCGGAGACGCCGGATTTCAAACAGAATGAATTCGGCGGCATCCTCGGTGGAGCGATACGACGGGATAAGACTTTCTTTTTCTCTTCCTACGAAGGCCGGAGGTTGCGGCGGGGAATTACGTCCGATCCTGTAACCGTACCCACGCTGCCGGAGCGGGGCGGCGACTTCTCGTCAGGTCCGGCCTTCACTGGCGTACTGAGCGACGATGCCGTCGCGACCAGGCTTGCGAGCCGCCCGGGATGCACCTCGGCAGTCGCCGCGAACGGCGGAGCTGGGATCGCAATGGGTACTCCGTACGCCAGCGTTTTCCCTGGTAACGTCATTCCACCAGAGTGTTTTGACCCGACCGCAGCCGATCTTCTGACCGGATTTGTTCCGTTATCGAACGTCGGCGCCCAGACATTTCTGTCCGTGCCCGAGGCCAGGGTTCGCCAAGACCAGCTCACACTTCGTCTGGACCACAACCTTACGAGCCAGCAGCAGCTCAGTTTTTACTACTACGGAGCGGACGGACTTGACGGTGAGCCTTTCTCGCGATTCCAGGCAGCGGGATCAAACCTTCCCGAATTCGGCAACCTGACGCGAGATCGTTTTCAGCAGCTCAATCTATCGCACAACTGGATGGTCAACAGCAAGACTACCAATGAAGCGCGCTTCGTCTTTTACCGGGGCGCCCAGGGCCAATTTCTGGCGCCCGAGCACACCAGGCTGGTGCAAGACTCTTGCGCTACAGTGCCAGCGGACCAGTGTTTCTCCGATCCTCCCAACCCGCGTCTGGGCATCACGCCCGGATATGGGGCTAGTCACGAAGGCGTCCCGTTTGTCTCTCTGGCGGGCGGATTCGCCCTGGGTAACAATGCCAACGGAAGTTTTGCCCAGACCGGAAACGTTTATCAGGTGTTCGATAGTGTCAGCAAAATCATTGGCAAGCATTCTCTGAAATTTGGCGCGGACATCCGCAACCAACGCTTCCACCAGACGTACTTCTATAACATCAATGGGAACTTCGAATTTTCGGGTGGCGGTCCGAACGACGTAGGCTTCTCTGACCTGGTACCTAACTATCTTCTGGGACTTCCGGATACCTACTCACAAGGTTCTGCGAATGCCGTAGACGTCCGTACCATCCAGCTGGGTCTATTCGCGCAGGACGCCTGGAAGCTGAGACCCAACCTCACTTTCTACTATGGGCTTCGCTGGGAGTTGAACACACCGCAAGCGGATGCGGGCAAGCGCATTCAGGCCTTCCGCCCTGGTCAAGCCACCAGCGTCTATCAGTGTGAACTGAGCCCCTCCGATCCCTTGGCGGGTACTTTTGCTTCAAACGACTGCTCGCCCACGGGACCTGCGGCATCCGTTTTCCCACTCGGATTGGTACTGCCGGGCGACAAGGGAGTCCCCGCGGGTCTGACCAAAGACTACCTCAAGTCTCTGGCCCCGAGAGTGGGCCTGGCATGGTCGCCGAACTGGACGGGCGGCTGGCTAGCTAAGCTCTCGGGCGGCCCGGGCAAATCCAGTGTGCGTATGGGCTGGGGAATGTTCTACGACAGCAATGAGGAGTTGATGCTGGCATCCTTTGCTGCGCAGCCTCCTTTTGGCGGCAGCACCTTCGTCAGTAACGTCTTCTTCAACACTCCGTTTCTCGGCCAGAACGGGACCGTGACCCCGAATCCGTTTGACGGTTATTCGAATCCTGCTCCTGGGTCCGCAGTAGATTTTGCGCTCTTCCGTCCCATTCTCTTGTTTGGAAACTTTCCTGACACCTTGCGCAGCCAATATGCAGAGCAGTATCAGGTCACGATCCAGCGCCAACTCCCGCGAGACGTGATGCTGCAGTTCGGCTACGTTGGCAGCCAGGGTCATCGGTTGCTCGCCAGCCTGGACCAGAACTTTGGGAATGCGCAGACCTGCCTTGACCTGAACCAGATTCCGGGACTCTCGTGCGGGCCATTTGGTGAAGACACCGCCTACTCGATTCCGGCCGGCGTCATTCCGCCGGGCGTTACATTGCACTTGCCTTACGGTTCGGTGCCGAGCGTGACTGGTCCCAATGCCGACCCGATTACTCTGGTCGGGCTGCGCAAGTATTCATCTCCCCTGTGCGAACCCACGACTGGGGCGGGCTGCCCGCCCGATAGTGTCCCGGTTTTCAGCAGCCTGTTCGCCATGGCGCCCATTGCCAACTCGGCATACAACTCGCTCCAGGCACAACTCAACAAGCGCTTTTCCCATGGATTGCAGCTTTTGGCCTCGTATACCTGGAGTAAGTCGATCGACACTGCCTCCAGCTTCGAGAACTCCATTAATCCGACCGACCCGAGCCGGTCTCGGTCCCCGTCACTTTTCGACGCTCGTCACAGGTTCGTGTTAAGCGGGTACTGGCAACTTCCAGCCTGGAAGATTTCGAACTGGAGCAGGCACATTGTCAATGGTTGGGCCGTGTCGGGCATCTCTACGTTGCAGTCCGGATTTCCAGTTCGCATTACGTCTTCAGGGGATCAGGAATTGATGGGTAGCTTCGATTTCGAGGCGCCTGGCGAGCCAGACCAGGTCGCTCCGTTTCACCGAATGGATCCGCGGACCTCCGGCGGCTACTATTTCGATCCCGCGTCTTTTGTTGACGCCCCACTGGGCCAAATCGGCAATGCGCCGCGCACGGTGTGCTGCGGTCCGGGCATCATCAACTTCGATTTCGCTTTCCACAAGACTGTGCGCCTGGGCGAACGCACAAATCTGGAATTTCGCACCGAGTTCTTCAACCTGTTTAATCACACGCAATTCTTTAACCCGGACGGGGACATCACGGGAGGATCGACCTTCGGACTGGTAAACCGGGCCCGGGACCCCAGGCTCATTCAAGTAGCATTGCGGCTGGCTTTTTAGTATCAGCCTGGCTGGGCGGACGTGAGGATGATGAGACTGAAACACATTTTGTTATGCCTAGCGCTCCTTGCGGGCGGGATGCGCGCGACCGGTCAGTCGGAGCGCAAGGTTACTCACCGCGAAGAGCCGGATTATCCGGAAATTGCGCAAAAGATGAATCTGCACGGCACGGTCAAACTCAAGGTCTGGATCAGTCCGGACGGCACGGTACGCAGGTTGGAGTATGTCGGGGGCCACCCCGTATTGGCGGAGGCTGCGCTGAAAGCAGTCAAAGCCTGGCACTACGAAGCGGCTACCAAGGAGTCAAACACTATCGTCGGATTGAAGTTTTGAGCAGCGTCGTTCGGTGCTCCACGTTCACTGGAAATCTCGGACCTTTGGGATGCGGGCCGCGAAAGGGGCTATCTCGGTGACACTTTTGTGATCTACAAAATCCTATTCGTGGTGTTGGCCGGGCTCACGATTTGGTGGATGTTTCGCGTGAAAGAGGGGGAACGGGAATTCAGGGAGTCTCAGCAGGCTTTACGGCAAGTGACGAGTTGGCGGCAAGATGCGCGGATTGGGTCCCAGGATTTCGAAAAGGCTGAAATTGTGTGCCCCGATCGCGGACACTGGATACGCCATGTTACGCCAAAGACCGAAGGTGGCGCGGCGAGTGACCGGACGTTGGAATCTGTTGAAATCGGCGCCAAATCTTACGCTCGGTCCCCAGAAAAGCCGTTCGAGTGGAAGTCAGAATATGTCGCCCCCGTGACTGCAGCGTGCGAAAAACTCCGGCAAGGTGACTATCTTTACCCTTTTCCGGACTATGACCGCCTAGTTGAGCACACCAGAATCTCTAAGGGAGCAGTTGACACAGTCCAAGGGCTGAAGTGCCAAGAGTGGACGACAGCTCCCGTAGTTCCCGGCCGTTTCGCTCCACCACAACTCCCCGATAATGTACAAATCTGTATCGGCCTTGATGATCATCTGCCCAGGCGGATTAAGTACAAGAACGCTGAGTACATTTTCTACGACTGGAACACACCTATTCGGATCGACGGAAACCAAGTGCCGCGAGCACCGCTTCGCTAACGCTTCCAGTTTCGAGAGGTCGGAAGCCCTGCGCCATTCCATCCTAGTAAGGCACGTACCTAGGTCCCTTCCGTTTCCCCGCCTGACTCCAGCGGGGCCACCGGTGTCAACAGCCTCACAGCCTCTGGCAGGTTGAAGCATAAGAGTCGAGAGCTATTAAGCCGGCTGCAAGCGGGCTGAACGGCATTTGCGCTTCACGGTGCATGGGTTTCATCCAGCGTATTGACTTGAGGTGGCTTCTGATCGGGGAACCGACCTATTCATGGCAGCGGACTCCGTACGGGACCGCGCACAGCCGAAGGTGTGGCCGGTCGCAGCGTGCGTGCTGGGAGCACGGGCTCTATTCCGCCGAGGCGCGAGCCGAGCAAAAGCGTGTGCGCGAGCCGCTGACCCAAAATCGAGAGCTCTTGAAACAACTGCAAGCCGGCTGAACGGAGGGCTTCAGGGTGCGTGGGGTTCATCCCGCGGTTTTGTCCCACGGCCCAGGGCTGTCTTCACGGCCAGGTTTCCGCCGATCACCAGGATTCGCATAAGAGACCTGGATGAGCAATTCCCGCGAAACTGCGCCCTGATTCTATGTTCTGGGCGCGAATTAGAGTGACGCTGGCAAATCGCTAGACCAGGCGTCGGCGGCGATCCGCCACTTGGCATCCACCCACTTCCAGACTGTGAGATACTTTCCCCGATCCTCCTTCTTGGTCCCGTCGTTCAGGGGCACGTTCATGCGATAGGTCCCCACATCCCAAGCGACTTTGCCGTCCTGCTTGATGTAGGTGACGTCGAAGACGAGGTCGCTCGTGCCATGGCTGAGGGGGCTCCGCAGATATTCTCGGATGGCATCACGGCCGTGGATGGCCTCATGGTGCGGCGGAAGGTACACGGCATCCGGAGCGTACGTAGCCACTACTTTGTCTAAGATTCCAGCATTCCAGTGCTGGGCCCATTCGTTGCCCATTTGGCGGATAATGACAGCGGCGTTGCTGGTCTTGGCCACTTTGCGCGCCGTGCGGACAGATTTGCGTGGCGCGCTCTTGGCGCGCTTTTTCACGGTCGTTTTCATAGTGGGTCCTCCCACAAAAGAATTCTTGCGAACGTATTTTACTGCAGATGTTCGCCAGCAATGGAAGAAGGGGAAGCCGTACTTCAGTCACTCGGCAGATGAAGCATTTCCGACCCATTCGCAGCCAGCGCGGCACATAATCCTGCGTGCTCTAGCGGCCCAGGAACATAGAGCACGCGAGCTGGGATCTGCCCCAATGGACGACAGAATGCGCAGATAAAGCTCGGGGTTTCAATCGCCACCCGCACACGCTTCAGATCCAGCACTTTCAAGACTCCCATCGTGTCGATACCGGTTACCAGCACGCCATCACGGAGTTCGTATGTAATCGTGTAGGGCGCTCGCTCCGCGACGCATCATCTTGCGAGCCCTGGACGAGACCATGCGGCGAGCGAAACGGCGCAGTGCACGCGCGATCGACGAGATGAAAACGAAGGCCAGCAACAGCCCGACAAAGGCGGCAAAGATACTGGCGAAGAAGGCGCGTTTCTGAGGTGCCAGAGCCCAGCCGAGGAGCGCGAGCACCAAGCCCAAAGCGGAAAGTACCACGCCCAGGGATGGGAGATGCGACCTGAAGCGCATCCGCGCTTCCAGGTGTTGGTGGAGCCGCTCGTTCTGCATCCACAGTGCCTGCTCTAGGGTGCCAGTCTCCGCTCCCGCGAACTCGGATGTCATCCGAAATTCGTATATCAGATGTTCAGACATGCTCGGCTGTTGCAGAATTCTGTCACGAGTCAAGCCCAAATCGGGAGTCTCTGGGCAGGAACCATGGCTTTATTATTGCTGTCGTACTATCGCGCTCACACTCAGAAACCGATTCTGAGTGTAAACGCCTTTACCACAGCTATTACTTCCGAGTAGCCCGTAATCCAGGAGTAATCCCGAGCGCGCGCGCGCCCAAACCATATGCACCGTGAACTCGCGCCGCAAGAGAGGATACCTATGAACCTAGCTCTAGCAGCGCCTCACGCAGGAGGCGGTGCTTCTGGAGAAGGCGCGCGTAGTGCATCTCATTGGCCGCGCTTTTGGCTCGGATGATCTTCAGCAAGGCGTGCTTCTCTTCGCGGCCCCAGGATGACAGGCTGGGCACGAGAGAAAGGACGAGCGCGAAGTTCTCGAAGCTGGCCTGCTCCTGCTGCGTCAGCGAGGAGACCTGCTCTCCAAGCAGGCGTGCCAGCCATGCCGAAGCAGTTGGGCGTATGCGAGAACTCTCGCCATGAAATTTCGCAGCCATGCACCGGTTTATCTTGAGCCCGATGTTGCGGGTGGAGAACTTGTCCCAGGCGCCCACCTGACTTCCAGGGAGCTCAAAGAAGACGTGTCCCGCGGCCAGGCGCCGCAAGGTGCGCGAAGAGGTCCGGTATTTGGCATCGAATGCAATTTTCTGCTCTTCGCGCCTAGTTAGCCGCAGCGAATCGGCGCGGCCAGGACGAAATCCCAACTTCCGATAAAACCAGAAGGCACCGGAGTCGATGGCCTCCTCATTGCCCTCGCCTAACTGGTAGGGGTAAACAGAAATGCACTTCGCCTTTGTGAGGCCACAGAGGCAGCGCAGCTCTTGTGCGTAAATCCAGGCAGCTTCGCCGCCACGAAAGGTGTAGAAGGTGTTGAAGCCGACCTCCATCCATTCGCAGAGTCCGATGGCTTCGACGTAGTTGATGGGAACACCGTTCTTCAGGGTGAATCCGGCAACATAGAAGCGCAGAGGCAGGCGCCGCGCCACAGGCAGGCCCCACAGGTAGATGGAAACGCCGCGGCCCACATCAGCACGCACAACGGTGGCGGGATCGCCCAGCGTGGTGCCGTAGAGTTCACGGTAGCGGACGAGCATCACTTCGCGGACCGTATCCAGCACAGCCTCGCCCTGCACTCGTCGCAATCGCGTCAACTCCGGCGGCCGTTGAGACAACTCCTGCGCGAGTGAGACCTCGCTCCGCATAATCAGCGGCCCGTGGTGATAGAAGACACGGCGCACTCGCTTCCAGTTACGTGTGCGCGAAAGAGGCAGGTTATTCAACTTCCAGCGCAAGGGTAGGCGTAGCGCGTCGTAGAGTTGCGATTTTTCTGTCTCCGGGACGAGCAATTGCTCGAAGCGCCGCACCAGCCACTCGGCGTTCTTGTTTCTGCTAGCGGTCGCCAGCCAGCGCCGCCAGGGAACGTTAGCTTCCACATAGCCATCTTCTTCCAGCAGTGGCATGAAGCGTGGCCAGATGTCGGCCAGAGCGCGCTCTTCGTCGTAGTCCTTCCAGACAACCTC
>JBGQIG010000070.1:0-10874 GCA_041498365.1 Terriglobia bacterium
CAGAATGAAGGTTTGATCTTCGAGAAATCGTCTTCGGGGAAAGCAGCCTGGAAGCTGCCTCCGCTCGACGTCCCGGACGTGGACACCTCGGCGCTTTTAGGTTCATCAGAAAGAAGAGATCTGGGCAACATGCCCGAAGTGAGCGAAATCGAAATCATTCGCCACTTCACCCGCCTTTCCACCTGGAACTATGCCATCGATCTCGGCATGTATCCTCTGGGCTCATGCACCATGAAGTACAACCCGCGGGTGAATGAGTTGGTAGTCCGCCTCGATGGCTTGGCCAATGGACACCCGTATCAGCCCGAGCCGATCTCGCAGGGAGCATTGCGCATCATCAAGACTCTGAGCGAATGCCTGATCGAAATCACTGGCATGGACGCGATCACGCTTCAGCCCGCGGCCGGCGCGCACGGGGAGCTGACCGGTCTGCTGATGGTCCGCGCCTATCATCAGTCGAAAGGCGTCCCTCGCAAGAAGATTCTGATTCCCGACTCCGCGCATGGTACCAACCCGGCGACAGCGGCCACTGTCGGTTACGCGGTAGAAAATCTGAAATCCAACGCTCAGGGTATGGTGGATGTGGCCGCGCTCACGGCACAGATGAACGAGGACGTCGCCGCGCTCATGCTCACTAACCCCAACACCCTGGGAGTGTTCGAACAGGAAATCCACAAGATTGCGGAAATCATGCACGCTAAGGGTGGCTTGCTCTACATGGACGGCGCCAACATGAATGCCCTCGTCGGCAAAGCCCGCCCTGGTGATTTCGGCGTGGATGTGATGCACCTGAACCTGCACAAGACATTTTCCACGCCTCACGGAGGCGGTGGACCCGGCTCAGGCCCGGTGGCGGTGAAGCGGGTGCTTGAGCCATTCCTCCCCACCCCCGTCGTCGTCACCAGGCCTGATGGCACCCTGGCCTTCGAATATGACCGGCCGCAATCCTTGGGCCGAGTACGCGCGTTCTATGGCAATTTCGGAATGTTCGTACGCGCCCTGGCTTACATTCTGGCCAACGGTCCCGACGGCCTGCGCCAGACCACCGAAGACGCAGTGCTGAATGCCAACTACATCCGTAAGGGACTGGAAGGCGCTTACGATCTACCCTATTCCACGCCCAGCATGCACGAGGTCGTCTTTAGCGATAAGCTGCAAGCAAGAAAGGGCGTGAAGACGATGGACATCGCCAAGCGCCTGATTGACTACGGCTTCCATCCCTATACGACTGCATTCCCGCTGATCGTGCCCGGCGCTTTGATGATCGAGCCCACCGAGAGCGAATCGAAAGAAGAGATGGACCTGTTCGTCGAAGCGATGAAGTCCATTGCCGAAGAAGTCGAAGAGGACCCGCAAATTGTGCTGGACGCGCCACACTCCACGCGCGTGTCCCGCTTAGACGAGACTGCTGCCGCCCGGAAACCTGTGCTCAGGTGGAAACCAGGGACTTAACCACTGAGGGCACAGAGGACACAGAGGGTGGCTCCCCATAGACCATGCGCCGAATCCCATCGCGCAGGTGCACCACATTGAAATTAATCAGCAAGCCGACGTGTTTCCGGCTCAGCTTGAGAAAAGTAATCAATTGTGCCTGGTGAACCGGCGTAATCGCATCTACTGCCTTGATTTCCACTACCACAGTATTTTCTACGAGAATGTCCACCCTGAAGCCGAGATCGATTCTCTCGCCATCGTAATTCACCGGTAGCGGAAGCTGAGAGGCAGTGCGAATCCCTCGTTTATTCAGTTCATGCGCCAGGCAGACCTCGTACACACTTTCCAGCAATCCAGGTCCCAAAGCACTGTGAACCTTCATCGCAGCGTCCACCACGGCGCCGCTGACTTCATTGAAGTGCATACCTCTGTGTCCTCCGTGTCCTCTGTGGTTCTACCGGAAGTTGCCGCGAGACGTCTGTGACATTCGTCACATGACAAAAAAGGTGCGGAACAAGGAGAACCTCTGTGTCCTCCGTGTCCTCTGTGGTTAAATCCTTAGCATTGCAAGAAAAGCCGAAAGCCGCGCCGCAAAAGTCCGCAGCCCTTTTCTCGTCTCCCGAAAAGCGCAACGTGATTTTGTCCCTTCTCCTGGTCGCGGCGACGCTGGCGCTGTACAACCCGGTCAACCGGCATCCCTTCGTCAACTACGACGACGACCGCTACGTCACGGAGAATCCCCACGTCCACAACGGCCTGGGCTGGGACACGATCACCTGGGCCTTCACCTCCACGGATCAGGCGAACTGGCACCCGCTCACCTGGCTGTCGCACACGCTCGACTACAGAGTTTTTCACCAGAACCCTGCCGGGCATCACTTCACCAGCCTGCTGATTCATGCAGCAAATGCGATGCTGCTGTTTCTCCTGCTGGCTCTCGCCACCGGCCGCACCTGGCCCAGCCTGTTCGTCGCATTGCTGTTCGCTCTCCATCCCATCAATGTCGAATCAGTGGCCTGGGTCTCTGAGCGGAAGAACGTTCTTAGCACGTTTTTCTTTCTTGCGGCGATTGGCGCGTATGGCTGGTATGCGCAGAAACCGCACTGGCAGCGGTACCTGGCCGTCGCCGGATTGTTTGCCCTGGGTCTGATGTCCAAGCCCATGGTCATCACTCTTCCCTTTGTGCTCCTGCTGCTCGACTACTGGCCGCTGGGCAGGACTATAGGAAGCCCGGCCAGCGCGATGAACACGACCCAATTGCCGTTGTCCAGGCTGGTGCTGGAGAAACTGCCGCTACTCGTTCTTTCCACCGCCAGCGCCTTGATCACGGTGCAGGCCCAGCAGGCAGGCGGCGCAGTGCGTACCACACTGCAGTTTTCGCTGGTCGTGCGTCTGGCAAATGCGGTCGTGGCTTACGCGGCGTACCTGGGGCAGATGATCTGGCCATCCAATCTGGCGCCGCTCTATCCTCATCCCGGAGATTCGCTGCCGGCGTGGCAGGTGGTGGTATCCGCGTTGGTGCTGCTCTCGGTGACGGCCGCTGTGCTGAAGGCCCGCTCGCAGCGGTATCTACTTGTTGGCTGGTTGTGGTTTCTGGGGATTTTGGTTCCAGTGATCGGCCTGGTGCAAGTCGGCGATCAATCCATGGCCGACCGCTATGCTTACATCCCGCTCATCGGAATCTTTGTGATGATCACATGGGGCGCTGCGGGTCTGGCCCGTTCCCGCCATATGGGCCTCACGACTTGCGTAATTCCAGCAGCCTGCATTCTCCTCGCCCTCTCATTCGCACTGCATCGGCAGTTGGCCTACTGGTCGAACAATTACGATCTCTGGACGCACGCGCTCGCCGTGACCGAAAGAAATTTCATCGCGCATGACAATCTGGGCGGCGCGCTGCTGCAGCTCGGCAAAGTCGATGAGGCCTATTCGCATTTCCAGGCTGCGGCGGAGATCAATCCGCGAGACCCCATGAGCCGCTCGAATCTGGGCGCATACCTTCAGGAACACGGCCGCCTGGCCGAGGCGATCGTGCAGCACAAGCGCGCCATCAGTCTTACTTCTGATTCTGGCTTGCTGGCCGCAACCCACGCCAATCTGGGCACCGCGTATCGCGGGCTTGGAGAAGACGAAAAAGCACGGGACAGTTACGATCGAGCTCTGCAACTGAACCCGAACCAGTTCAACGCTTACCTGGGCCTGGGCCACCTGCTGGAGAAGCAAGACAAACTGGATGAAGCAATCGCGAATTATTCGCGCTCGGTCGAACTGCGCCCGACGGATGAGGGGTTCCTGCTTCTCGGGCACGCTCTCGAGGGCGTGGGACGTCGCCCCGAGGCGCTGGCAGCCTACCAGGCAGCGCTGAAACTGTCACCCGACAGGGCAGAAGCGCGACATGCGGTGGATGCACTGACCCGGAAGGCGCCCTGACCCGCCAAGACAAAAACTGATTTTCACCGCAACTACTTCTTCTGGCTGATATCCACCGCGGCGCGGGTCGTCTCCCAGTCCAAATGCATGGCGCACGCAGTCCCGGTCTGATCGAAGCCGATAGTGAAATTCTCCACCGGCGCGGGCAATTGCGAGACTCTCATGTCCACGCGAACGAAGTCGTCTCCCTCGCCGGGATAAGGGACGCCCCACTCGCCGGTTTTCTTGCTGATGATCAGCGACCACTTGTCGGCGTTGGGCACGGTAAAGATGGTGTAGCTGCCGGCGGGCACATCTTTATCTCCGACCTTGATGCTCGTATCCGTAACTAACGTCGTAGCTTCATTGGCGCCGGTACGCCATACCTGGCCGTAGGGTACCAGTCCGCCAAAAATCTTACGGCCCTTCACGCGCGGGCTGGAGTAGTCGGTCTTAACCGTTTTTCCGTCAGAAAACTTGCACTGGGCCTGAGCCGCGGGACTGGGACGCTTGCTCGGTTCCTGTTGGGCACCGGCAAGAAGCGTGAACACGGGCAATAATAGAGCGGCGAATGTGACACTTTTTCTCATCAATCTCTCCTTAAGAAGCATTTAGCACTTAGCATTTGGCCCCGGAACGGCACTGCTTCCGCCGGTGGCGTCAAGAACCCTGGTTGGCTAAATGCCAATTGCCAAGTGCCAATTGCTGAGTGCTTTGACGTAACGCCGAAGGTTTGGACAGCGCCACGGACGCAATTATGCCCCAGCCAACACACCCGATACAATCGGGCAATGCCGGTATTCGACGAAAAACATGAAGAACTGGAACACTATGAAACCATGATGGGCGTGCCGCGAGGACGCCTGGCCGTGAGTATGGACATGATCACCGACGCCATGGCGCTGGTGGGACAACATGGCGTCTATTGCCAGAGCCAGCGCTGGCCCGGCAAGCCGGTGCTGGACATCCAGTTGGTAATGAAGAGTCTGACCGACGCCAAGGAACTGATTCAGAGCGTCATGGCGGAATTGAATAAGCCGCGGTGAAAGCGGGATGGCCGCCAGGAAGAACCGGAAGGCCGGCACCTTTCGGAGGGATTGGCGCCCGCCCTGATGCCGCTAGTTCCGGCGTGCCAGCTTCTGGTCGAAAAACTTCGCCATCATTTCGAGGCATTCTTTGGTTTCGGGCAACTGGAAGTGATACCAGAAGGCATGCGGCAAGGCCTCAAAGACAACCAGTTGCGCATCGTTCCCGGCGCGCAGCAGTGCGAGATGGAACATGGCTGTATCGCTCTGCAGCAAATCGCGGGTACTGGTGACCAGCAAGGTCGGGGGCATTCCTCTGAGGTCTGCGAACAGAGGGGACAAGACAGGGTCCTTGCGGTCCGTGGTACCCGGATAAGGATCGTCCGGCGCCCGTTTGGGGTCGATCGGCTGCAATTGGCCCGGCAGTCCGTCCAGAGTGAAAATTTGCCGCGAGTCGCTCGGGCGGCTGAAATCGGTGAGCACCGAGAAAGCGCCGAGTGCCGCCGGGAGCGGTAGTCCCAGTTGTTTGAGGCGGACGGCAACCTCGCAGGTCAAAATGGCTCCCGCCGAAGTGCCAAAGATTCCGATGCCGTGCGGATGGTAGGTTTTCAACAATTCCTTGTAGACAGCCACCACGTCATCCACCGCAGCTGGGAAGGGATTCTCAGGCGCAAGCCGGTAATACACCGACACGACTTTGATCTTGGCCAGGCTAGCGATGGGAATGCCCTCAATGAGGGATCCCGAATCGGAAACGAATCCTCCCCCGTGCAGGTTGATCAGCACGCGGCCGCGATTGGCCTCCGGAATTGCCAAAGGTGTGATGACATCGGTACGAACACCCGCGATTTTGGTTTCGTCAACGTTGACCGGGTAAAGCTTGCGCGCCTCGGCGGAGTCCCGCTCGCGCCAGGCATCCGTGGCGATGCGCCTTTCAGCCAGGGTCTGCGGCTTGAAGTCCTTCTGCGTCAGCGAAGCCAGCCACTTCTGGGCCTCGGGGCTGATGGTGGACGGCATGGGAATTACACGGGTGACACGTGCCGTGCCGTCGGCGTCAAAGCTGGCGGAGTCTGCTGGTGGAGTTGAGGCGGACTGCGCGGCCGCTAACAAGCAGAGTGCGAGCCCAACCACTGCGACGCAGCAAAAGTTGGGAAGTCTCATGGGGACAGTTGTAACAGACAGTGGAAAAGAATGAAATGAAGGGTGCGTCTTACTCTGTGTCCTCCGTGTCCTCTGTGGTTAATCCGATCTTACGCCAGCGTGTACTTCCCCCGTTCAATCATTTTCTGCGCAATCTGCTGCCGCAATTCGATGGTGTTGAATGGCTCATGCTTTGTCAACCGCCGCAGAATTGCCAATTGTGTACGCAGCATATCGCCTTCCGCTACAGCGGCGATAATTTTCTTGGCTGCAGCTTCGATCTTATCCATCGCCTGCGAGAGATAGACGCGTGTCATGGCAATGGGAAGGGCTGCTGCCGATTCGCCCTTATTCTCCACGATCTTTTGCGCCCGCAATACCGCTGATTCCATAGCGTAGGTCTCAATGACCATGTCTGCAATCGCACCCATGACTTCCTGTTGGTCCTGAATCGCCTGCATGTATTTCTGCGTCGCCGAGCCAGAGACAAACAGCCCGAGTTTTTTGGCTTGTGCTACCAGCTTGCGCTCGTCCGCCAGCGGTCCTTCCAGTTCTTCACCCACACTGGGCCCAGCCAGCACTTCGTCCATCAACTTCTTGATGGCAGGCATGAGTGGCAACTGTCCCGAAGTAGCCCGTTTCAGGAGGAAGCCAGTGATGATCAGCCGGTTGATTTCATTCGTGCCTTCAAAGATGCGATTGATGCGCGCATCGCGATAGGCGCGCTCGGCGGGATACTCCTCGACAAAGCCGTAGCCGCCATATACCTGCACCGTCTCGTCGACCACGTAGTCGATCATCTCCGAGCCCCAGACCTTGAGAATCGAACACTCGACCGCGTACTCCTCAATAGCTTTACGGGTTTCTTTCGCGGCCTCGGGGCCGGACTTGTCCACCTCGGCCAGGGCCACGTCCATCATGCCGACGGTGCGATAGACCAGCGATTCGCCGACGTAAATCAGCGTTGCCATGTTAGCCAGCTTTTCGCGAATCAAACCGAAGTCGGCGATAACCTTGTTGAACGCCTTGCGCTGCTTGGCATAGCCGATGGCGTTTTCCAGCGACACGCGCGCTCCGCCCACACACATGGCGCCCAGCTTGAAGCGCCCCACGTTCAGGATGTTAAAGGCGATGACGTGTCCCTTGCCGATTTCGCCCAGCAAGTTCTCCACTGGTACCTTGCAGTCATTCAGGATGAGCGGGCAGGTCGACGACCCACGAATGCCCATCTTGTGCTCTTCCGCTCCCACGGAAAAGCCAGGAAAAGTCTTTTCCACCAGAAATGCGGTGAACTTTTCGCCGTCCACCTTGGCGAAGATTGTGAACAGGTCGGCGAAGCCGGCGTTGGTAATCCACATCTTTTCGCCATTCAGGATGTAATGCTTGCCGTCGGCCGAAAGCTGAGCCCGGGCGCGGCAGTGCAGGGCGTCAGACCCAGAGGACGCTTCCGACAATGCATACGCGCCCACAATTTCACCGGCTGCCAGTCGGGGCAGATATTTCTTCTTCTGCTCCTCCGTACCGAAGTACACGATGGGAAGCAGGCCGATGCCGGAATGTGCCCCCCAGGTCGTGGCGAAGCCCGCGTACTTGGCGATGTGGTCGGCAATCACGGCGGCGGTGACTTTATCCATCTCCAGGCCGCCATAGGCCTCGGGGATCTCCACTGCACTCAGACCCAGGTCGCCCGCCTTCTTCACGAGGGCGCGGCTGACGGAGAAGTCCTTGTGCTCGATCTTCTCGCTGTTGGGCAGGATCTCGTTGATGGCAAACTCTTCTGCCGTCTGGCCGATGAGTTGGTGCTGCTCGGTAAAATCTTCAGGTGTGAAGACTTCGTCAGTGCGGCGTTCTTCCAGCAGGAAGCTGCCGCCGGAGATTTTGCTCTTGGGAATCGCTGAAATAGTTGCCATGATTACCCTCCCAATAAAGACAATTCCAACAAAGAGACACACAGATACAAATTCTGTATCTCAGTTCATTTTACGCTGAGTCATGAGGAAATTTCGGCTCTGTGTCTTTGTGGTTACGAAAGATTTTCAAAAATCCCCGCTGCCCCCATGCCCCCGCCGACGCACATGGTCACCATTCCGTATCGGGCTTTACGGCGCTTGAGTTCGCGAATGATGGTGGCGGTCAGCTTTGCCCCCGTGCATCCCAGCGGATGCCCAAGAGCAATCGCTCCGCCGTTCGGATTCACCCGCTCGGGGTCAAGACCCGTTTCCTTGATAACGCCCAGCGCCTGGGCGGCAAAGGCTTCGTTCAACTCGATCACGTCAATCTCGGCCAGCTTGAGTCCAGCAAGTTTTAGCGCCTTGGGAATTGCGTATACCGGTCCGAGACCCATTTCTTCCGGTTTGTATCCGGCGGTGGCAAAAGAGACGTAGCGGACAAGAGGTTGAATGCCAAGTGCCTTCGCGCGCTCAGCCGACATGACTATCGCCGCCGCGGCACCGTCCGAGGTTTGTGAGGAATTGCCTGCGGTAACGGCCCCTTTGGCATGAAAGACCGGCTTCAGCGCGAGCAGAGCTTCGAGCGAGGTGTCGGCACGCGGCCCTTCGTCCACTTTGAAAATAACTTCCTGGCGCTTGGGTCTCGCGCCGTTTGGAGTGGTAAAGCTCACGGGTACCGGCACAGTTTCGTCGTTGAACTTGCCGGCTTGAATCGCCGCCAGCGCCTTCTGGTGGCTGCGGAGCGAGAATTCATCCGCGGCCTGGCGTGTGATTCCTAAACGCTGAGCCACACGCTCGGCGGTGAGCCCCATAGAAAGATACGCATCCGGATAGTGGTCCACAAGCCACGGGTTGGGCGAAATCTTGTGTCCTCCCATGGGAATCATGGACATGGATTCGGTACCACCGGCAACAATGATCTCCGCGCCGCCGCTCATGATGCGCTCAGCGGCCATGGCAATCGCTTGCAGGCCCGAGGAGCAGAAGCGGTTGATAGTGAGCGCAGAGACTTCCACCGGCAGCCCGGCTCGCAGCGAGGCAATCCGGGCCACGTTCATTCCTTGCTCAGCCTCGGGCATGGCGCAGCCCAGGATGACGTCTTCAATCTCTTTCGGGTCAACCTGCGGCACGCGCTCCAACGCACCCTTGATAGCGACGGCGGCCAGTTCGTCGGGACGGGTGGCACGCAGCGTGCCTTTAAAAGCGCGCCCCACAGGAGTACGGACGGAGGAGGCGATGATGACTTCTTTCATAACGGTTTCCAGTGGCTGGTGATTAGTGGCCAGTCTAGCATTCCACGAACCGCGTCAGACTCGTAGATTTGAGTCGACAAGACTTTTTAGATGCTTTTCATTCCATGGCGGATTTCTCCCAAGATCACACGCGACCGCCTTGGCGGAGTCCCGAGTGTGTCCTAAGCTCGGATGCACACGAAGATGCACGATCCTAAGATGTGGCCATCGGCCGATGAACGGCCCTGAGCCTCTGGCGTTCACACTTGACGGCCGCCTCGGCCGCGCGTAGCGTAGCCATCGCACGGAAAATCCCAATCATACAAGGAGGGTTTTATGAAGCGGAAAGCCATGTGGACCGCGGTCGCGCTGGTGTTGCTGGCGACGCTGGCGGTCGGCCAGGGGCAAGAGCAATACCTCGACGTGTTCACCGTTCAAGTGAAACCGGAAAAGCGCGCAGACTTCGATGCCATCACCAAAAAAATGGTGGCTGCCAATCGTCAAGGCAAGGGCGATGCCTGGTTGGCCATGGAAACGGTTTACGGAAAGGGCGATAGAGTTGCCTTCGTCAGCACGCGTCAAAGCTACGGGGACATAGAAAAAGCCACCGGAGCCTTCTACCAGGCAATGCAAAAGGCCTATGGCAAGGCCGGAACCGACAAGGCGTTCCAGGATTTCAGCCAGTGCGTGGTGAGCTCGCGTTCCGAATTCCGCCGCCGGCGTTGGGACCTGAGCAGCAATGCACCCGCCGACCCCGCGGCCCTGGCCAAAATGATTGGAGACGCCCGCTGGCTGCGCACTACAGCGGTGCACGTGCGGCCGGGGCAAGTGGCCGCTTTCGAAGCCCTGCTGAAAGACGTAAAGGCGGCGCGCGAAAAAGCCTCGCCACAGGCAACCACTCTGGTGTCACAGGCGGTAGCCGGCCAGGAGGGCACGGTGTTTTATGTCACTACTCTGCAAAACTCTCTGGCTGGGTTTGACACGTTCCCAACCATACAGCAGACCTTAGGAGAAGAGGGCTTCGCGAAGTACCTCAAGACGGTTGCTGACGTAGTTACAGACACGGAGACGATGATTAATCGCTTCCTGCCCGACCTCAGCAATGCTCCTGAGGACGTGGTAGCGGTTGCCCCGGATTACTGGGTGCCAAAAGCTGTAGTAGCTGCCGGTGCCAAGGCAAAGACAGCCAAGGAAGTCGTGGTCAACGCAGCCGAAACCAGCAAGGAAAAGAACAAGTAACATTTTGCGAGAAAACCATTCTCGTGCACATTAGAAACAGTCAGCCGGCCGATTCGGAGATGAAATTCGGCCGGCCGTTCTGTCCTCCGTGTCCTCGGTGTCCTCTGTGGTTGACGGTTTGAGGTTAGGCCGAATGCCGCAAGCTTCGCATACGTCGTGATTTGTCAGGACAACTGGGATGGTTCGTCATTCCTCTCGGGACACAGGCTGCAATTCTGGAATTGGCAATCGTCAGTTCCTGAGCGTCTTCCCCGTCTTCAACGTGTACTGAATCCTCTCCTGCGTCTTCCTCTCCCCGCACAGTGATTTGAACGCCTCGCGCTCCAAGTCGAGCACATATTGCTCGCTCACCGGCGTGCCTGAGGTCACGTTGCCGCCGCACAGCACCTCTGCGACTTTGGTGGCGATCTTGACTTCGTGGTCGGTGATGAAATCGCCCTGCCGCA
>JBGQIG010000071.1:0-10832 GCA_041498365.1 Terriglobia bacterium
CGCTCGACTCCCAACTTCGCCGATTCCCTGTGACCTGTGCGGTCAGGGCAGCACTTACCTCCAGTCTTGTTTGATTCACTTTCTGCCGCCAACCGAAAAATCACGCAAGGCTGTTGCTTCACGCTGACAATCCCGACTCTACAGGCTGTTGCTACCCTCTGCGGTAGTGTCCTCAGTCTCCAGCAGGCGGAGCGGTGGGTGGCGGTTGGCCCGTGGCTTGTTTCTTGAAATCGAACTGGCTTAGATGTTCTTCGGCAGCCTTAACCGCTTCTTCTGCTTCCTCTAATTCTCCTGGTTCGAGTTCCTTAACGATGAAATCATGGCGGTCTCTTTGCCCCGCCACCTTCTCAAGCGCATAAAACGACAGGCACGCTCTCTGCGCGGAGGAAAGACCGTGGCTTCGGGGCCAGTCCGCCTTTCGAAAATCACGAAGAGGGGCATCCTAGATGGAAAATGAGTTACCCCTCTCCCTAGGAGTACTCTCACAAGATGTTGGCCACCCGCCCTTTGACCTGTGGTGATTTCAGCCTGCGATTTCTTGACCGGCGGGCGAAGGGGCAATAGGACGTTAACCGAAATTCTGGAATCTGGGCGCTATTGCGCGAAGACTTTGCAAAGCCCGCTCCGCTATACGGCGTTCATAGTCAGCGTCGCGCTCTTCGAGGGGTTCCAAGCTATGCAGACCGCTCAAGGCATCGTCGATTGCCTGTTTTTCGACAGTATGAAGGCCGGGGATGTCTCGCAGTTTTTCGAGCCGTGCCGCAATTTCAATTCGTGCATCTCCGATTCGCCCTGCGATCTTGGCATTTTCCAGTTCCATCATCGCCATTCGGTAAAGATCTACCCAAAGCTCTTTATCACTATCAGGCATAGATTCACCGCGGCCGTTTCAGCCGCTCACGATCGGGCAGGGGCTTGGGTGGCGTCCTCACGCTTGCACTTGTGTTCCTTGAATTGGAGGTCGAGATTCCATTGCGCATCCGCGACTCTCTTCATCGATTCCGGGGGAACCTTGAACTGGCGACTACAGTAGGTGCAGGCGCCAATAGCGGGAATGGTGCCGAGCCATTTAACCACCCTAAGACCGCGTTTTTGTTGTGGAGGCTTGGATGGAGTCTTCGAGGATCGACTTTTCCTTTGAATGCTTACTTTCTTCTCAATGCGATCAACGAGTTTCTGAGCCTCGCCGTTTTCGTGAGTCTGAGGCTGTTCCCCTTTCGGCATGCCCACAGTTTCCCACAGGCCGGGCGGCTTGACCAGCCCCGCAAGTAGCGGGGGAATACGCTCATGAGGTACGAAAGGTTCATTCTACGGGCGTTAATCCGGTGTCCACTCCCGCTTCTGCCGCCGTTCTCAGATAAACCCCTTTCACTTCTCGAAGTAAGGCGACTGCCCGGTTTCGCAGAGTTGGGTTCCAAATGGAGAGTCATCTTTTCAGCCCTAAAAGAGCTCGTAAAACCTTTAGCCGCGAGAGGTGGTTCGCGCGGACGGAGTTACGACCGATACCATCTACGGCGCCTTAAGCGTATATCTGCTGATGGCGCTGGTCTGGGGCGCTGCCTATCTGTTGCTGGTGACCCTACAGCCGGGTGCGTTAGCCATGGACCCCTCCCGGCATCCAAACCACAAGATGGACTGGTTCGATTGCATGTTTTACAGTTTTGTGACGCTTACCTCGACCGGCTATGGCGACATAGTTCCGATGACGGCGCAGGCCCGGTCGCTATCCATTCTGGAGGCGGTGAGCGGCATCATGTATGTGGCGGTTCTGGTGGCACGCCTGGTGGGCCTCTACTCCGCGCGGCGAGATAACCTGACCGCTGGTCACGGAGCCCGATGAAAGAACGAAGCGGTAGCAGACAGAAATCAGATAAGACAATCCTCTCCCTCAGCCTCAGAGACTGGAAGAGAGCGGGAGGCGGAGAAGACCGGGTTAAGCGTTGCTGGTCTGCACGGCAGCGACTGAGTCCACAAAGTTGAAGAATTGTTGGACGCGAGTGATCTTCATCACGTCCTGAACCCGTTGGTTCACGCCGATTAGGTACAAGCTGCGGCCGTCCTTCTGGTGCGTGACGTAAGCTCCTACGAGCGCACCAATCCCCGCCGAATCCACGTACGGAACCTTGGCAAAATCGATCATCAAGGTGCGGGAGTTGTCGGTGCGGACCTTGGCCTGAAAGTCGAACAGAGTGCTCAGGACCAGGGGTCCAGTCAAACGCAAAACGCGTTGTCCCTCTTGGGGGCCGGCGAGATCTTCGATGACGAGAGGCTCCTGTGGCATCGGAAAATATTAGTCGCAGCGCGTTCTGCAATTGTTAACGCAGTGTTAATTTTGATCTGGCACGTATTGCAGACGCATTCTGGCAACGTTTTGGCAGCGCTCCGATCTCGTCATGCCAAGCGGACTCATTGCTCGCCTGCGATGCATGATTTTCGGTCATGTGCGCGGCGGCTGTGTCGTTCGTTTGGAACCAACCACTCTGTCCAGCGGATCGTGTCTCCCAGATTCAGGGTCGCACCCCTGGCTGACCTTCCGTCTCGTCCCGTCCGACTCTTGAGTTGAAGCTTGCGGCAAATCCGTTCCCATTCTCGCTCACGACCATGAAGGGTGAAAATGTTTGCACTTTCGAACTATCAAAACCGCCCGTCCCGACAACAACAGCTTTCATGGTAACCAGTTACCTCCATCCTCTCTGGCATTCAAACTGCGGTCCCGGGACCGGGCGCGCAGGTCTCGCCCGGAGCTTCCCTTGTTCGCAGAGCGGGTTCTTGTGGGATTCGATACGGGTCGGGGCTTGGTGTACGCCCGCGCTTCGGGCTGGAACCGGGTCTATCTCTTGTGGACGTTCCGAAACTTCCGCAGCCTGCCACAAAAAGTCCTGAACCCGAAACAACTGGAATTGATCGAGTCTCTGTACCGCGGAGCTTCCGTCAAGCCCGCGCACGAATTCGACGAATACACCGTAATCGGTACAGTCGAGAAGTTCAGCCTTTCTTCCCGTTTACCGGTTCCGGCAGTAGCAGACAGCGAGCCCTTGTATGCCCGCTTCGCTTTCCCTCGGATAACGGGAGCCCTAGTGGCCATCATCGCAATTCTGGCCTGGCGCCAGTTGCGAGCCCAGCCGATCTCCGTCGCCCGGACAATAGAGCCGGCTGCGGTCGCACAGCAGTCGAGCGATCAGGGGAGCGCTATTGCGCAGGGCGTCAGCCCATCCACGGTCGAGCCTGCGGCGAACCCCGACCACCTACCGCTTTCCACCACCCAGGTGGCTACCGCAGCCGAGACCAAGACAACAGCAATTCGCACCGCTTCGGTGCCGCAACCAACCGCGAGCCTATTGCCAAGGGCTTCTGTCGTATCCGGCAAACGCCAACCGAGCGATCAGGTGGCCAGTGCACGCCGCATCGGGACCGATCTCCGCGGAACGCGCGCAGATTTGCCTCGAATGCAAATCGCCGGGCGTCCTCAGAAGCTTGTGTACCCTGTCTGCCCTGAGACCAGCGTGCGGGGCAAAGTTTCACTCCACGCCGTAGTTGGTTACGACGGCGCGGTAAGCCAGGTCAAAGTCCTGACCGGCGACCGGGTGTTGGCCGCAGCCGCGATCGAAGCGGTCCGGCAATGGCGTTATCAACCCTTTTCCAGTGATGCCCTCAGGCTGGAGCGAGAGACCAATATCACCGTCTCCTTCATTTCGAGCGAGGTGGTTGCCATCAGTTTTCCCGACTCCGCCCTGGTTTCCCGCTAGCAATCCCTCACACTGGCACAGGTCGCCGAAATCTCGTCTTGGGTGGAGCAGGCCCTTGGCCCTGCAATAAGGCGTTCAAACGAGTGCGGGGTTCAGCCCCCCGGAAATCAGGAAATCCCGCATTCCCAACCACCCTGTTTTCTCCAACCTGCTATGCCGCCCGCTCGCACAGCAACCAGACATGACAACTCTTATGCATCCGTCCCGGCTCGAAGCCAACTATCACACTCTTGTTGACTGTGAATCCGTTGCGCAGCAAAACCTGTCTCCATTCGGCCACGGTCTTGAACTCGAACGGCATATTCATTTCGGGAATTCCTTGAGCGATGGCATTGGCGAAAAAATCGATTAACACCAGCACTTGCTGCTGCACCTCAAGCGGCATGCCCACGAACGTTCTTAGCAACGGCTGCGATTTCAGGCTCTCAGCCCATCCCTCGCCGTGATCCGGCACGCCGTACGTGTCCTCTTTGATCAGGGCATACTTGGCAATCTTTCCCAGGCGCCGAATCACCATTGGAAGGCTGTCGGGATCAATGTGGTGGAGCACCGCCTGTACCAGGGCTACGTCGACACTGTTGTCCGGATATGGAATATCCGTAGCCGATGCCATCTGCACAAATGGGAGGCGCCGGGCTTCTTCGTATCGGTAATCGAGCACGTCGGTAGTGAAGACCTGGTAACCACCTTTCGCCAACCGGGCGGCGAGATAGCCGCTCCCGCACCCATAGTCCAACACCTTCCTTCCCGGCAGCAGCTTCTGCAGTTGGTGAAAATCGGTTTCCGGCTTGGTTTGCGTCTTGTATTGGTGATAGACGCGGTTGAACCAGAAGGAGCTATCCGCCTTTCGGAAGGTGTTTTCCAGAAGCGCCGAGGTAACTTCCACGAGTTTGCCCGCGTCTACTCCGTCCTGCTGGCTGCGGACGAGCGTCTCAAAAGCTGCGTCCACCATCGCGCAAACCTGATCGCTCGCAGCCTCGAAGAATTCGCGGTACCCGGCCTTGACCGAGGTACTCACAAATTCGACGACCGCCTGATTTCTCAGTGCGCCGCCGACCGTTCGAAGGGCCCGGTCCTGGTTCATGTGGCCGTGATCGTGGACTACCATGTCTCAACCAGTCCGAAACGCGTGCGCAGCAGGCTCGCGGAGTCACCAATCATATCGGATTCGCTGGGTGAGGACCGCAGTGCCCGACCCGTGGGGCCCTGGTTTTGTATAATGTCGCGACTTCTGACTTGCACCCAGACCGAGAAAGGGGGCGCCGTGCGGCTGTCACTGAACACGCGCGCAGTCGGGGATGTCACCATCGTCCGTTGCAGCGGCCGCATTGTGGCCGGCGGTGAAACCGAGTTGTTGCGCAAACAGGTTAGCGAATTGCTGCCTGATCGCAGCGACGTCGTTCTGCACCTGGGCGAGGTAGTTTTCGTCGACAGCGGCGGACTGGGAATGCTGGTGCGGCTGCTGACCAGCATCCGCCGCGCCCGCGGCGATTTGAAATTGTGCAATCTGCCCGAGGCCATACACAAAGTCCTGAAGATGACCACCCTGATCACCTTGTTTGACACCCACGCCTCCGAGGAAGACGCCGTGCTGGCCTTTTATCGGCGGCAGGCAGCACCTGCGCGGCCAGCGCTCGCTGGCCCCACCGTATTGTGTATCGATCATTCTGCGGATGTGCTCGCTTACCTGCGAGAATTGCTGTGCCGGGCCGGCTACAACGTGCTCACCAGCAACAACCTCCACGATTCCCTGATCCTGCTTCGGGCCACCCGGCCTGGTCTGACCATCCTCGGGCCAGGCATGACCGCAGCGCCAGGGACTGAGCAAGCCTTCCGGACGGCCTCGGCGGCGTCGCCGCTGCTGAAACTGGAAAACGAATTTGCCACGCTGGATGCCGGCCAGGCCGCAGACGACCTTCTGCAAAAAGTCCGGGCGGTGCATCCATCCCCTCGACCCGCCTAGTGTGGTATCCCGCAGATTCGCGACATAGATGGGAACGTTTCTAAAGGCGCGTCCAGCCTTTGCGCCCTTCGCCGTGCACGCTCTTACACCGCGTTACGGCACGCCCGCCAACGGCTCGCGAACGCACGCCCGGACCCGCTTCTCTCTCCGGCCGCCGGTCTCACTTCTTATTGATCAGGTTGGTGTGGCTGGCCACGCATTGCCACTTGTTGTTTTGGTACAGCCAGGTATCGGTGAAGCGTCCGTAGTGATCGAAGGGCTGGCGTTTGTAAGTTCCTTTGGAGTGGTAGGTTCCGACCACGATGGCCGCATTGGGATACGAAATCACCCTTGCGTCCTCGTTGGCAATCAAACTAGCCCGGTAGTCTGGATTCTTCAGGTCGGCAAGAAACTGTGCCTTGTTCATGACCGTGCCGTCATAGTCGGTATATACGAACGCGTCGGAGACCAGGTTATTCAATGCCTTGGCGTCATGGTGAAGTTGTGCCTGGTTCCAGGCATTCTCCAGCGCGATGAGTTTGCCTGCGTCTGCAGTAGCATCGTTCGCCGGATCCCGCGCCATCAGCAAACTGCCCAGCAACACGAAGCACAATATGAACCTGATCTTCATGGCATGTCCCTTTTTGAAAGATTAAGACGAGTGCGCGTGAAAACATCCCTCGACGCAGCATCCCAAGGGCGTCAGGAATCAACCTTAGTCAAATAGCACGCTTCGCGGGATTTATCTATTACCGCCGAGGCACTTCCAAGGTAGGCGCGAGCAGTCGCGAGTAGGTCGGCGGCAGGGAAAAACGTCTCCAAATAAGAAGCGCCCCAAACTCTTGTGAGTTATGGGACGCCCGAACAGCCCTCCCCCAGGTCTGCTCACGTACAAGGTACGATTCAGCCCCAGATATGTAAATCCCATCTTCGTGCCAACTTCCTGGCACGAATGGGCCATTTTGACATTTTGACCAGTGTCGGCCCTGGATGCAGCAAGAGGTGGTGCCAGCCAGGCAAGACTAGTCCTAAGCGATTTGCGGTTTGCTAGAAGCCAGAAGCTAGGAGCTAGAAGCCCGAAACCTTCCCTCTATCCGTGATCCAGTCATCCTGCCGGTTACCCCCGTAATCTGCGCGGAGGGGATTGCCGTTGACCGTAGCAGCCTCTGTACTTACATTCGCCTCAGGGGGTTGTAATGAAGGATATTCACGAGGTTTTACGCCGT
This sequence comes from Terriglobia bacterium, assembly GCA_041498365.1. Classification (GTDB taxonomy): domain Bacteria; phylum Acidobacteriota; class Terriglobia; order Terriglobales; family Acidobacteriaceae; genus JAIQFF01. The sequence continues at coordinate 6,915 of JBGQIG010000071.1, forward strand.
AAGCAAGCCAAGTACGCCCAGCTCACCAAGCAGATTGAGGCGTTGCAACAGGCGGCCGAAAAACTGCGCGAAGTCGCCCCTCTGCTGGCCGAAAGTGACGACGATGAAAGCGCGGTTTTGGCTGAAGTAGAGGATCAGGGCAACAGCATGGCGGCCCGGGCCGGATCTGCACCCGGCGGCGGTGCGACTCCCGCTCCCAAGCCAGCGACACGTGCTCCCCGCTGGCCTTGATCCAGCTGGGTAAACGGGGCATAAGGCCCGCTTATGACATTTCAGTCTCTTCTGGTTTCTAAAGACGAACAGGCGACGACGGTGCTCACCTCCGTCCTCGCAGGTTTCGGCCTGAGTGTGCAGTGCTGCGGCTATCCGGACGCATTATGCCGGCTGACGGAGCAGAAATTCGACGCCGTGCTTGTCGATTACGACGATCCGCACAGCGCGGCGCTGGTTCTGCAAAATGCCTACCAGGCGTCTTCCGGCCACAACACTGTTACCGTCGCTCTGCTTGGCGATAAGACCAAAGTCCGCCACGTTTTTGGTGCGGGCGCAAATTTCGTGCTATACAAGCCGGTTTCCCAGCAGCAGGCGGAAGCCAGCCTTAGAGCCGCTACTGCCTTGATCAAGCGCGAACGCCGCCGCTCCTTCCGCGTTCCCGTGCAACTTCCCGTGAGCCTCCAGGTCGAAAATGGCGCGGACATGGAAGGCATCCTGCTCGACCTGAGCGAGGACGGTCTGGATGTCCTGGCGGCACAGCCGCTCTGTCCGTCTGCCATTATTAACGCCCACTTCACCCTTCCCGATCCGAGCACTGATATCGACGTGCGCGGCGAAGTCGCGTGGGCAAATCCCAACGGCGAATCGGGCGTTCGCTACCTGGACCTTTCAGAAAACCTTCGCCAGACTCTCAAGAGTTGGGTAATTGCAAACGCCGCGGAATTTCTTCCCGAAGATCCCGATCCGGTTTCAGAGTGCAAGTTGACCGATCTCAGCCTTGGCGGTTGCTACGTGGAAACGGAATCGCCTTTCCCGGAGCGCTCCGGCATCGTGCTCTGCCTGAAGGCAGAGGATATGGAGGTCCAGGCGGAAGGCACGGTGCGGGTCATGCATCCTGAATTCGGCATGGGTATCGAATTCGCCTCAGGCACTGAAGAACAGCGCGACCACGTGGGCAATTTCATCGGCTTTCTTACCAGCCGTCCCGGAACACTGCCTCAATTGCTCATCACGCCACGTGCCCTTGCCGCAGGCGACGGTCACGAATACCGCGGCAGCGAAGTATCCGCAGACCCTGAGGATCTCCTGCTCGATCTGCTGAATCGTGCCGATTCTCTCAGCCAGGAAGAATTTCTCCAGGAACTCCGCCAGCAGCGCAGCTCCGAGGAAGTTTCTTCCTCCTAAGTTCCCACCGGTCATCCTGAGCGGAGCAGGATCGCTCGCTTGCGAGCGATCGCCGGAGTCGAAGGACCCCTACCCCCTGAAATTCACTCTCCCGCAAGTTTGCCCATTTTCCTTCATTAAGTAACAATCTTCCGTGCCATCCGCTCAGGAGCAAGATCCTCTCGTGACGAGGAAACGTCTTCCCGAAACTTTACGCACAGCAACTCAAGAAGCGATGGGGGGTCCGCTCTCTGCCTTCCCCGTCTTGATCGTGATGCTTACGGCTTTCGCCGTGCTGGTGCCGTCCTTCTTTCTCGGAATTCCTTCCGGACACGATTTCGAATTCCACCTCAGCTCCTGGATGGAAGTGCTCAGTCAATGGAAACAAGGGATCGTCTATCCGCGATGGGCGGCCCAGGCCCATTACGGATTCGGTGAGGCTCGATTCATTTTCTATCCACCGGCGTCGTGGATGTTGGGCGCCGCGCTGGGATCGTTTCTGCCCTGGAAGATCGTCCCCGGAGTCTATGAATGGATCGCCCTCACCCTCTCCGGTTGCTCGATGTTTCTGCTGGCGCGCAGTTTTCTGCAAAGGCGTGACGCCATCTTCGCTGCCGCGCTCTATGTCGCCAATCCGTACTACATCGTGATCGTTTATTGGCGAAGCGCCTTCGCCGAGTTACTCGCCGGCGCGCTTCTGCCCCTGCTCTTGCTGCACGTGCTGCGCTCCGAGCAAGAAGGCCGGAAGACAATTCTTCCCTTAGGCCTTATCGTTGCTGCCGCCTGGCTGACCAATGTTCCATCCGCGATCATGGTCACCTACTCGCTGGTGCTGCTGCTGGCGATCGTCGCCGCTGTGCGCCGCTCGCTCCAGCCCTTCGTGACCGGCGCAGCGGCTCTCCTCCTGGGATTCGCGCTGGCTGCGTTTTATGTCCTGCCCGCCGCGTACGAACAGAAGTGGGTGGAGATCGCGCAGGTCCTGTCGCCGGGGGTCCGTCCGCAAGACAATTTTCTCTTCACCCCGACCGACAACCCGGATCACAATCGCTTCAACCTGCTGGTGTCTCAGGTGGCCACCGCCGAGACCATCCTGCTCGCCATCGTCTCTTTTCTGTCACGCCACTGGCGAATCCGCGCCCCCCAGATTTGGTGGACACTCACCGGCTGGGGCGCTGCCGCCGCATTTCTCATGTGGTGGTTCAGCTTTGTGCTTTATCGTATTCTCCCTGAGATACGTTTTGTGCAGCTGCCCCTGCGTTGGCTGCTCTGCCTGAATGTCGCTTTCGCCTTGCTCGGCAGCATGACCTCGCACCGCTGGCTGGCTCGCTCCCTGGTCTGTGTCGTGATGCTGATAACACTGGCCTGGGGATGCAACCGGGTTCAGCCTCCCTGGTGGAGCGGAGGAGACGATGTTGCCGAGATGGAGGATGATCAGCAGGCCGGCTTAGGCTACGAGGGTACGGACGAGTACGTTCCCATTGGGACTGATGCTTACGAAATCGACAAGGACGCCCGCCGGGTCCGCTTTGATGGCAATGGCAACTCGCGAATCCATGTGACCGAATGGGCGCCAGAATCGCAGTCCTTCACCGCGAATTTGAGCCAACCTGGCAAGTTGGTTCTGAAACTATTCAACTATCCGGCGTGGAGGGTGGAGGTCAATGGGCGCCCGATCCAAACCACAACACTTAATATTACGGGCCAGATGATCATTCCAGTGGGGACGGGAGACAATCATGTCCAGATCAGGTTCACGCGGACACGCGACCGAACTCTGGGAGGCTTGCTTTCTCTTGTAACCGTAATGTCCCTCCTGGCAGGTATGCTTATTCCCAGACGCTCGCATGTGTTCTGAACTCTAACCCTATGCGGCGCATTCTCATCGCTACCTCGAATCCGGGCAAACTCCGTGATTTTGCCGGAGCCGCCGCCCCGCTGGGAATTGAAGTCGAGTCTCTCCCAAACTTCTCTTCCATCCCCGCGGTAGTTGAAGACGGCCTCACCTTCGAGGCGAATGCGCGCAAGAAAGCCGAGGTCTACAGCACCTACGCTCCGGGAGAAATTGTTCTGGCCGACGACTCCGGCCTGGAAGTGGACGCGCTGGGCGGCGCTCCAGGCGTACATTCCGCGCGTTACGCTGCCGATCAACCCCACCTGGTAGGAAATAACACCGACGACCAGGCCAACAACGCACGCCTGATTCGAGAGCTGAGAAAAATCCCGCCGGAAAGACGAACAGGACGCTTCGTGTGCGTAATTGCCGCTGCCCGCGATGGGCATGTCCTGGAAGTATTTCGCGGCCAGGCGGAAGGCCTGATCCTCGACTGCCCGCGCGGCTCTAATGGCTTCGGCTACGACCCTCTCTTCTATTTTCCGCAGATTCAGACAACCTTCGCCGAATTAGCGCCGGAAGAAAAAGCCCAATACAGCCATCGCGGCGCAGCTTTCCGCCAGTTCCTGGATTGGTATCGGCAAAGGCCCGACTGACAACTGAAAACCGATAACCGGGGACTGGTTCTCAAAGTTTCAAAGCGGACTCCC
>JBGQIG010000072.1:0-10777 GCA_041498365.1 Terriglobia bacterium
AAGAAGAGCGTAATCGAGGGTGACGGCCCTAGCGACCAGGTTGGGTGCGTGCGCCGGTTGACGCTGAACGAGGGTTTTGTGCGGGAGGTCTTGCTCTGCCTGGATGACCACAATTACGTGTTCACGTACGAGATTATCGAAGGTACCTTGCCCGTTCGGGGCTATGTGGCAGGGGTCAGATTGCGTCGCATCACCGAGGGCAACCGGACGTTTGCAGAATGGTGGGCAGATTTTGAAGTGATTGGCGCTGACCGGGATGCGATGATAGCGCAGATTGGTAACAATGTCTTCGCGGCCGGTTTTAGGGGCGTCGCGTCAAAACTTGCCGCAAGCGCTCGCTGAATAACGGTGTGATGTGACATTCCAATCGTCTTTATTCTTCTCACGGATTGCGCGTCCGTCCTTATTACTATTTTGTGAAGTGAGGGACATCGCTGAAGAAGACAACCGCCGCGATTGTTGGCGTAACATCGCGATTACACTCATTGACCCCGTTTTAAGTGGAATCGCCTGACTACGTCGACTTCCAAAGCCAGGATGAGCTGATCCTTGCGGTTGAGTCGATTCGGGCGTAGGAAGGTCCAGCGGTGAGGGACTTTTAGGGGGACATAAAACTCACCCCGTTCCCGCGTTGTTTCCCCGCCGCAATCCCGCTACACTGGCTCTCCTATGTCGAACCCAATTCAGCCCAACATCAGACTGACGAACACTTCCGACTATCGTGAGAATTATGCCAACAGCGTGCAGGTGCGGGTGAACGTCTGGGATTTCTTCCTGGTATTTGGCACGTTGCAGCAGCAGAGCGAGACCCTCGTGGAAGTCAATAATTTTCAGGGCATCTACCTGAGTCCGCAGCAGGCGAAGGCGCTCTCGGCCATCCTGCAGCAAAACCTGGCTGGCTACGAAAGCACGTTTGGTGAGATCAAGCTGGATCCGCGTATGATGGCTCCCGGGCCGGTGCATTAGCCGGCGACCGAGCATCCACGACCGCATTGAGAACTGCTCGTCACCCCTCGCGCGGCACCCAGCCCGTGCTCGTATTTGCTCTCACTTTTGCGGTGCTGATGGCGCTGCATGCGCCCCTGCTGCGCCTGCCCTATTTCTGGGACGAGGCCGGCTACTACGTGCCGGCGGCGCGTGATCTGCTGCTGGGCGGAAATCTGATTCCACACTCCACTCCTTCCAATGCTCATCCGCCGCTGGTCATGGTTTATCTGGCACTGTGGTGGAAGATCGCGGGCTACAGCCCGCTCGTGACCCGCACCGCCATGCTCCTGGCTGCGTCGTTTTCTCTGCTGGGCCTGTTCCGGCTGGCAGCGGCGGTCGCAAGTGTTCAAGTCGCCGCGGCAGCCACGCTTGCGACGGCGCTCTATCCGGTTTTCTTCGCGCAGAGTTCTCTGGCCCACCTCGACCTCGTTGCAGCCGGACTCACGTTCTGGGGGCTGCGCGGCTACGTAAAGGATAGGGCCTGGGACACCGCGCTCTGGTTCTCGCTCGCAGCCCTGGCCAAAGAGACGGCGATCCTCGCGCCCCTCGCGCTGTTCGCATGGGAACTTCTATCGCGGCTTGTGCGTGCCGGGGATGGAAGCAGGTCATTCCCGCGCCGAAGGCAGAATCCAGCCTTGCTCCTGGTTCCACTTCTGCCTCTGGGTGTGTGGTACCTCTACCACTATTTACGGACCGGCCTTATTTTTGGCAATCCGGAGTTCTTTCGCTACAACGTCGAAGCCACACTTCATCCTTTGCGAATTCTGCTCGCCCTTTTGATACGCCTGTGGCAAACCGCCGGCTATTTCCACCTGCTGCTGCTGACTCTGGCCGCCCTGTTTGCCATGTGGCTTCCGCCCATCAGGGACGAGGGTGAGGAACGTCCGCGGATCAGCCTGGAGGTGCAGTTGGCCATGCTCTCCGTAATCGTGGCCTATGTGCTGGCGATGGGGGTGATAGGCGGAGCGGAGCTGGCGCGCTATATGCTGCCGGTTGTTCCCCTGGTGATCCTGATTTGCGTCTCCACTCTGCGGCGCAGAGTGCGCCTGTGGCTCGGCGTCGTGGCCGTCGTGGCGCTGATGTTCGTGGTGGGATGGTTCGTCAATCCGCCGTACGCGTTTGCTCCGGAGGACAACCTAGCTTACCGCGATTACATCCGGCTGCACCAGCGTGCGGAAGAGTTCCTGGAAGCGCGCTATCCCATGGCGCGGGTCCTGACCGCCTGGCCGGCCAGTGACGAACTGACGCGTCCTTACCTGGGTTATGTAACCCGTCCGATGCGAGTGCTGCGAATTGAACATTTCGCCGCAGAGCAACTGATGTCGGCGGCCGATGCCCGGTCGAACTTTGACGTCGCCCTGGTGTTCTCCACGAAGTATGAGCCGGTCCATCCTCTATTGGAACGTTGGCGCCTGTGGCAGGATTGGAAGGCACGATTTTTCGGCTACCATCGCGATGTACCTGCCTCGGCTGCCGCCCATATCCTGGGCGGAAACCTGGTCTACACCGAAACCCGCAATGGACAGTGGATTGGCGTAATCGAAATGGAGCAAATAATGGAGGCCCGAGCCCGGCGGCGCCAGCCGCAGAGGAAGATTGATGGAGGGAGCGCGGCTCTCCATCGGTCCTTGTCTCCATTTACTCTTTGATCTTTATTGCTGCTGCGTCGGTTGTGCCGGCGGGGGACTTGGGGCTCCTCCCATGGAGCCAGCCGAACCTGTTGAATTCTGCTGCTGCAGAGGAGCCGCCCCTTGCAACGCAGGTTGCGCCGGCGTTGTGATCAGGCCGCCGCGATCCATGCTGGGATCGTAGATGAACTGCCACTGATTGTAGTGATTCTTGTGATTGAATTCGCGAATGCTCCGGGCTTTGCTGGTGCTGGCCACACCCACGATCGGTCCGCCACCGAAAACCGCGCTGGATAACTGACTACTCGAAATGCTTCCGCTGGAGTGGCTTTCGTCCGCCTTGGACGGATCCGGCGCCCCGGAGTTTGCCTGGCTTGCATCCTGCGTGGCATTGTCCGGTGTCCCGGCCGCGGCAGTTGCGGCTGCACTCGCAGCCGGTGCGGCCTGGGTTGCAGCTCCTCCAAGCAACGTGCTGGCCGCTCCTGCCAGCGCGGCTCCGCCGGGTGCCGCACCACCCCCGACCGGAGTAGCTCCAGCTATGCCCGCTGCGCCGGCCATGCCGGGCATGCCCATGAGTTGTACGTCTCCAACGTGGAGTAACTTGAAATCCTGACCGGTGATGGGATCTTTGTAGCGTTTACGCAGGAAGCGCAGATTGTTCGTGTTCTCGAGTTCTTCGATGCGGGTGGGGTAACGTCCGGTCTTCTTGACATAGCGGCGAATTGCACGCGAATACTGCACGCCCCGATGGATCATCTCTTCTTCACGATCGCGCCGGACCCGGAAAGCGATGCTGGGCGCGAGAGCCCCGGCGGCAATCGCCAGCAAGGCCACAAACAGCATCAGCATGAGTAGAATATAGCCTCGCTCGGACCGACGGGGCCGGCCAGGATAAAAACGATGCGCCACAAGATCGGGCTGGTCGTTGGTCGTTGGCCGTTGGTCGTTGGCCCTTCGCCCTAGGCGTTTGATGGTTAGCTGTTTGTCCTGAGTCATTAATCTGCTGGATCAGTCTTCTGGGTCAGAGAGGTCGCCGGTAGCGTCGTCTTGCCAACGACCAAGATCTACCCCTGGGTCAAGGGAATACTCTGCCGATTGTTGTTCAACACATCCTCCACTTCCACTGACACCGGAGTGATGCGCAGAATTTTGTAGCGACGATCGATGATGTCCCCTTCTCCCGCGATGAAGACATCCTCGCCCTTCGACAGGAAAACCTTTCTGGGCTCGCCGGGCTTGTTGGCAAAGCCGAAGAACTTGAGATTGATGGGTGGCGGGGGTGGAGGACCTTGCGGGACAGGAGGCAGCTGTTTCTGTACCGGAACCAACGGTTTCGGAATCTCCACCTCAGCCCGGAAAATGTTCCGGCCTGCACCTTGATACTTGGTGTCCTCGCTGGCCCTCAGCCAGTCGTAGCGGAGAGTCGGGTCCAGGGAGCGCGGTTCTGTGCTTAAGCTGACCTTCTTGCCAGCCCCGCTTCTGCCCGCGACCGTCCGGTGCGCGCCTGCCTGAGGAGCCGCTACCGGGGCGGGCGACTTTGCCGACGCCGGCGAACTGGGAAAAAAACGCATCACGGCAAACACCAGCGCCAGCACCATCAGGGTGATGGCGACAATCGTCTTGCTCCGGTTTTCGGTTCCCAGCTGCATTCAGACGTTCGCCTTCCGATAAGTCTCCAGCTTCAATTGCAGCCTGACCACACCCGCCTGTTCGCCCCCCAGTTCCACGCTGCTAATGATGAAAAACAGCGGATCGCGCTCCAGCGAGTTGATGAAACGCACCAGTTGCAGATAGTCACCGGAGAAATCTGCCTGGATCTCCACCGGCTGCAAGCCTACGGGGTCGGTGTCCTTCGATTTGGAGCGAATCTGTCCGATATGTACGCCGCTCTGCTTTGCCACCTTGCCCAGTTCCTCATAAATCGCCGAATCCTGCGCGGGCAGCCGGTTCTTGTAGAAATCGTCGATCTGCTGGCGTGCGGTTGTAATTTTCTTGTCTACGTCCCGGAGGGGCTCGACTTCGCGGGTCTTCAGCTGCAACTCTCTCCACAGCTGATCCATCTGTTCCCTACGGGAATGCTCCGATCCGACCAGCGGAGAAAACAGCATGACCGCCGCGGCCACGTCCACCAGCACCAGGGCGGCGATCGCAATCCTCACTTTCTTCCGGGCATCGCGAACATCGGGCATCAGGGTGCACCCCCTTTTCCCGCCACTGACAGGTCGGGCACGTACAAGGCGCTGATATCGAATTGCACGTTGTCACCGGGGACCTGTCCAATCTGGTTGGACTCCTGCTGGATCTGGGTCTGCTGAAAGCGTTGCGATCCTTCCATCTTGCGCACCAGCTCGAGAGCGCGCTCGCGCGACTCTCCGGCGACTACCAGTTTGATCGCCAGCTGGTTATCGGAAGTCATCGCCGGCTGGATCGAAACCACGTGCAGTCGGGGCGGCATTACCCGCTCCAGATCCTCGAAGACCTTGGTCCAGGAAAATGCCTTGCGCCGGAACAGATCGTTGAGATACAGCGACCGGTCGCGGGTGCTTCGGTTGGCCGGGAGATTGAGGGTCTCTTCCGCTTTGGCTTTCTCCTGGTCGCGCTGGGCAATCTGCTGCTGGCGCTCGTGGATCAGGCTGCGATCCTTCCTCGCCGCCGCCCAACCCGAGAACACGCTATAGACGAGAATCAGGGTGAAAAGGCCGAGCACCGCCAAGGCCCCGCCCCAGCGCAGCCACAGAGGGCCGGAATCTTCGTAGGGCTGGGTGGCGAGATTGATGTCAACGCGCATATCAGGAAAGCAGGGCTCCCACGACCCCGGCCATTCTCCACTTGGGAATTGTTCCCACGCTACTGCCCAGTTGCGAGGAGGTCACGAGGTCGGTGACCTGGGCTCCAGTCTGAGCCCGCAATGCGGGTGCGGCTCCGCCCGATTCCGGCAGGCCAGCGACAAAAATCTGGCCGATATTCAGATGATAGGTATCCTGAAAGAATACCACCGACGGATAGACTTCCTCCGCCAATTGCTCGCCGGTAATGGTCACACCCCGCGTGTTCTCCAGGGTGCGGAACAGCAGTAGCTGCTGCCCATCCAGGATCGCGATGCTGGTCGTGCGGGCATCCACTTTGATCACCAACGAAGGCTGTGGCGCGTGGGCCGCTCCCAGCGCCGCCAGCATGGAAGGCACCACCACTCCCGGTTCGTAACCGGCCTGGCGAAACGCCGCTTCGTAATCCTCGATCACGTTGTTTAACGCCACCGCGGCAATCACGCGCACGCCTCCGTTAGACGGCTGCACGTGATAGGAAACCTTGGCCTTGTCCACGTCGAAGGGCAAGGACTTCTTCAGCCGGAAACGGACGACACCCGCGGCTTCTTCCCGCTTCGAGGGCAGGGTCTCAAAATCGAGCAGCACCACCCGCACGGCGGCATCGGGCAGCACCGCAATCACGTCACGTGATCGTCCCCCGACGCTACCCAGGGTGTCGCGGACAGTTTCGTAAACCGCGTCCGGTTGACGCAGGTTCGTCTCCATCAGATCTGGAACCACGCTGCCCGGGGCGAGTTCGCTCGAAGCGCACATTTCCAGCACGTGGCCGCCGTTCTCGGAAACCCGGCCGGCGAGCACGCGGTCGGCGGAAATTTCACAAGCCAGTTTCGGCCTGGATCCGGATTTGGAAACTGGGCTCATAAGTGTCTGGTTATCCTACAAGTAAAGCGCGGTCGAAGGTTGAATTGCAATAACCGGAAGGGCACTGCACTCAGTCGTCGGTCGTCAGTCTTCAGTCGTCAGCAAAATCCAGGGGGTTAAGCTGACGACTGAAGACCGATGACTGACGACTGCTTCTACCGCATGTTCTCGATGAACGTGACCTTGTTGATTTCCTTCAGCGTGGTCATTCCCAGCCTGACCTTGTCGAGAGCTGACTCGCGCAGGAAGCGCATGCCCTCCTCGCGGGCGGCGCGACGGATTTCCGAAGTCGGTTTCTTGGCCAGGATCATCTCCCGGATGCGGTCGCTGAGGTCGAGCAGTTCATGGATCGCTGTCCGGCCGCGGAACCCGGTGCCCGCGCACTCAATGCAGCCCTGCCCTTCGTAGAACGGAACTTTCGACCACTGCCCGGGATCCAGTCCGCTGGCTTCCAGCACCTCCGAGGGATAGTGCACCACAGTACGACAGGATTCGCAGATCAAGCGGACCAGCCGCTGCGCCAGAATGCAATTCAGCGCGGAGACAAAGTTGTAAGGCTCCACACCCATGTTCAGGAAGCGGCCAATTACGTCCACGACGTTGTTGGCGTGCACGGTGGTGAACACCAGGTGCCCGGTAAGCGCCGACTGAATGGCAATCTGCGCCGTCTCCGTGTCACGGATTTCACCCACCATGATCTTGTCCGGGTCGTGGCGCAGAATGGAGCGCAATCCGCGGGCGAAGGTCAGCCCCTTCTTTTCGTTGACCGGAATCTGGGTAATGCCGCGAATCTGATATTCGACCGGATCTTCAATGGTAATGATCTTGTCTTCCTCGGTCCTGATCTCACTCACGGCCGCATATAGGGTGGTGGTTTTGCCGCTACCGGTCGGCCCCGTAACCAGTACCATCCCGTAGGGCTCGGCGATGTAGCGCCGGAATTTTCTCAAGTCATCCGGGTCAAAGCCCACGACGTCGAGAACCAGCTTGTGAAACTTTTCGCTCATCGACTCTTTATCGAGTACGCGCAGCACCGCGTCCTCGCCGTGAATGGAGGGCATGATGGATACGCGGAAGTCGATGGGACGCTCGGGATTCCCGTACTTCACCCGGAAGCGTCCGTCCTGCGGCACCCGGCGCTCGGAAATGTCCAGCTCGCTCATGACCTTGATGCGCGAAATGATGGTGGAGTGATGCTCCTTGCCGATGGGAGGCATGGCCTGGGTGAGCACTCCGTCAATGCGAAACTTGATGCACACCGAGTCGTCGCGGGTTTCGATGTGAATGTCACTGGCCCGCCGCTGCAGCGCGGTGAAAATCGTGGTATCCACCAGGCGGATAATGGGGCTGATGTCGCCCTGCGCCGTCAGCCGGTCAATGGAGATGCTTTCATCTCCGCCAGCCTCATCTTCCTGGACCACGTCCAGGGTAAAGCCCTCGCTTGCATCCTGCAGGACGCGTTGCGACTGTTCCGTCTTTTTGAGGATTTCGCTGATCTGGGCGAGCGTCGAAACTTTGGTGACGATGCGTTTTCCCAGCAGCAGGCTGATCTCATCGATCATCATCAGCTGGCTGGGATCGGCGATGGCAATCGCCAAGCGCCCGTCCTGGGTCTCGTCCAGGGGAACGAAGTTGTAGCGGAACATCAGGTGAACGGGAATCTTCTTGAAAAGATCATGCTGAAGCTGGAAGTTATGCAGGTCCACAAACTCGCAGCGATAGCGCCGGGCCACGTCCTGGGCTTTTGCCAGGTCGTCAACGTGGGGAGCGGGAGCCAGACGGCCGCCGTTCCCGCCATGCGCGATGACTGGTTTGTTTTCCGCCATGCTCACCATTTCCAATCTTCCTGCCAGCGCCACGCCGCCGACTTCCGTCAGTGAATATTCGAACCTAACGAGAAGATCGGCAGATAAAGCGAAATCAACACTCCGCCCACGAATACCGCCATCACAATCAGAATCACCGGCTCGATCAGCGCCATGGTCGCACCCAGCGCGGTCTGTACATCCTCTTCATAAAACTCCGCCACCGAATTCAGCATGGCCGGCAATGCTCCGGTCGATTCGCCGACCTCGATCATCTCCACCGAAAGATCGGGAAACATCTTTTGTTGTTCCAGGCTCCCGGAGAGCGTTTGCCCCTCGCGCACCCGGGCCGCAGTCTCCACGATGCCATTGAGAATGCGCCGGCTGCTCATCGAAGCGCCCGCCGTTTCCAGCGACGGCACCAGGGGCAGACCGCCGGCCAGCAAGGTCGAAAGCATGCGCGAGAAGTTTGCCACCTGATACTTCAACCAGATGTCGCCCAGCACCGGCAGCTTCAAAATTGCGGCATCAATGTGCTCCGCGCCGCGATCCGTGTTTTTCCAGCGCCATAACAGTGCTGCCGCCACCACGATTGCAACCGCCAGGAAGGGAGCATACTTTTGCGCGCTCGTCCCCACTGCCAGCATGATGACCGTGATGGCCGGCAGTTGAGCATTAAGATTTTCAAAGAGCTTGGCAAACTCGGGTACTACGTAAGTCACCAGAAATACCAGCATGACCAGCACCATCGTCACCAACAGCGCCGGATAGACCAGAGACACCGCCAACTTCTTCTTGAAAGTCAGGGCCAGCCGCTGGAACGCGATGTAGCGGCCCAGCACTTCCTCTATGTTGCCGCTCTTTTCTCCCGCCATCAGCGTGGTGGTGTAAATTCGGGGAAAAACTCCTTGCGCGGCGAAGGAATCGGAAAGCAATTCGCCGCTCTTCACCCGTTCGCGAACGTTCTGCAACAGCGACTTCAGGTTCCCATCCTTCTGCCGCTTGATCAACAGGTCCAGGGAATTCAGAATCGGCAGCCCCGCTTTGATCAAGGTCAGAAACTGCTGGTTGAAGATCACAAACTGGCTCTGCTTGACCTTCCGTCCCCCGAGCTGTAACTTGCCCCCCGAAAAAAGTCCCCGCGGCTTGACCCAGTAAACCAGGTAACCTTGCTGCACGAAACGCTCGCGAACCTCGGATTCCGAGTAACCATGCTCCACTTGTTGTGCAAGGTGACCCCGATCGTCAGCGATCTTTACCAGAAATTGCGCCATGCTCTGGCCTTGTTACCCCTCTCCCCACCCAAGTCTAGCATTTGGAAGCGTTAACCCGGCGTGAATATGGCCTAATGGGGGCCTCTGAGAGGTACCGCTGGTAACCCACCCATACCTGAGTGCCGGCTTTCAAAAATGGATGTAACTGCATGATACAAATAACCTTGTAAGCTACTGCCCAAAGTCTCCTTCGACCAATTCGACTCCGGGAGGAGGGGTAAAGCGAAAGCGCTGGTCGGACATCTCGCGATTCTCTGTTTGCTCGCTGAATCGGTACTCGGTTACTGAGTCATCCACCTCTTCAAATTGGATGCGGGCAATGCGGTAATCCGGTGTAATTTCCAGAACAACTTCGCGGACCCGATCTGCTATGGCTTTGGGGACACCCCTCAAAACTGTGTTACCCGGGGTCACGGGAGCCACGTCCGGGGCCGGCGACAGTCCCTGCAATTCCTTTTCCAACCGGGTCTTCCCCAGAAGAAAGCCCAGGGGCGATCGCAAATCGTCCAGTTTCCGTACCGAAGTCCGACGTACCTGGCGGTCTCCGGGGAGGTAAAACCACGCATCCTTGCCGTCGCTCAAGAACAACTTCTCTTTAGGAGAACGGTACTCCCAGCGCATCTTGCCCGGTTTTTTTAGCCAAAGCGATCCGGATTCCGCTCTTTCAATTCCCGCGCCGCGGTAAGTTTCGGTAAACTCGGCTTGCAGAGTCTTGAGACGGTTGTAGTGGCTGTCCACGGCCTCGGCGACGGCATGAACATCGGTCGCAGATGCAGCAGCAGCGGCGGCAGAGGCCAACAACAGAAGGAGAATCAGATAACGCCGCACGTTGAAGCAGGTCTCCAGGAAAAGTCCTCGGGATCGTTCTGTGGCCGAGGCGGGCGGAGGAAACTTCGCGCAAGACCAGTTAACCCTATTGTAGACCCTTCTGACAGGAAACGAGGAGCCGTTCCTTAGTGCTCTCCGCTTGTCGCTGGCTACCACCTGCGGTTCAAGGCTATCGAGTCTCCGCCGGTATGGTGAGCTGTATCGCTTTGTGCTCGCGCTCAGTCAGAGAGATGAACTGCGGATCAGAGCGTCTCAACGGCCCACCACCCGAGTGCCGCATGCTGGCGACAATCTGATACTTGCCCGGCCGGATCTGCATTGAGAAGCGGCCATTCTGGTCGGTTCTTGTAGTCCGCGCATAAACCCTGTTGTAACGAGTCTCTGGGTCGGGCGTGACGCGAATGCGCGCTCCCATTGCCGGTCCGTCGTGGTCCGTGACGGAGCCTTCTAACATCGCCCCTTCGGTGCTGAGAACGATCTCAATAGTTCCTCCGGCGGAGCCCTTCTCCACTTGCAGTCCAGTGGTGAGAAGGTCCTGTGAGCCAAGCCTTACCGATTTGGCGTAC
>JBGQIG010000073.1:0-10753 GCA_041498365.1 Terriglobia bacterium
CTCATAAGCCATCTCGTAAACCATACTTCCGGTCTTGGCTGGGTCGTCGTCCACAAAGGCCACCGGTTCCAGTCCCAGCTTGGGAGACCGCTGCAGAACGGAAAACACTCGCCGCCCGGTGTAGCCCGAGCCATAGATCAAAACCGTTTCATTGCCATAACCCCGGGAGTGGAGAATCCGCACCAGCACATAGATGAGGCTCTTCTGCGCGAACAGCAGCAACGGCACCAGGCCCAGGCACAGAACCAGCAGCCAGCGGGAAAAAAGAATGTTGGTGAAAAAGCTTACCGCCAGGGCGATCAGGAACGCTTGCGCCGAAACCCCCAGCACCTGCTCGGTCTCCCGCACCCGCAGCAAACTGTTTCCCCGCCGGTACGCCCCTGCCCGATCCAACATCAAAACCATGACAATGGCAAAGGCAAGGGCCAAAGCCAGGACTGTCCCGGCTGGGTAGTAGATGTGCTTGCCCAAGCGGAGAGAGTCGTAAATGAGATAGCCCAGCACCACCGCCAGGGTGATCGTCAACAGGTCGGCCATCACCTCGCAAAGAACGACGGCGCGCCGGAAAAGAGCAGCCGCGCTCCTCCTCTGACCGGGCTCCGGGAGAGGAGACTCCGCAGGGGCGACCGGGCTAGCAGCTAGCTCTATGGATTTCGTCACTGGGACGGGGCTGGCGGTTTTTGTGGATACACCAAAATTGCTCATATTGGGATTCATTCCAGGTCCGCTGCGTGCACTCGACCGCAACCGAACACGTGATCAGATCGATCGAGAGCACAGCGCGACCCTTGCTTGTCCACTGGGATGCCTTCTCCACCCCCGTGATGAACCCACGCTCTGTGCCTGCCGATCACAGCTTCGCCCTCTCACTTACAGGGCATGCGTGAGACAACCCATGGATCAAGAACCTCACTGGCCAGCAAACTCCAAATCGGCCATTCATCTCGCCAGAGAGTCTTCGCTTGCAAGCCAGAACGTAACCACTGTCGTGTAATCCCGCAGTGGGTTCGGAGTCCGCAGGCTCAAGGTCGACCTCCGGACATGTTGTCTGCCGCGTTCGCCGCAGAACGCTGAAATAGTTTTTGCGGCCGAAACTGCACCTCCACCGAGGCCGTCACGTTGCGGGCCGCATTCGGCTGAATCACAGGAAACAGCCAGCGCTCGTACTGCACCCCTGCGCTGAGGCCGAGATTCGGACGCAGCCAGTAATCGCCGCGCACGCCCACGTCCGTCAGAGTGCCCCCGCCGGGGATGAACTGCCAGCTGACTTTTTGATGCCTGTAGTTAAACTGTAGTCGATTTCGCCCGCTAAACCAATAGTTTGCCCATCCCTGGGCACCCTGTCCTTCCCGGCCAATCCAACTCGCCAGCAACTGCCCCTGGTTGGTGTAGCCATTCAAATAGCGGGTATTAATGTAGAAAAATCCGTGGCTGAGCGCGCCTCCGGCAGGCAAATCGGTGTAGACACCCTCGGCACGCAGGTCAAGCTTCGGAATGCCCGGCAGATGAGAGAAAAACATACCTGCACGGATGGCGGAGCGATCCCAGTACGCAATCGGGGAAATTTCGTCGTCGGCGAAGGCGTCGCCGTAGAACGTCACCCAATCGCGGAGCTTCGGCACACGATACGTCCAGTCCATTCCCGACCGCCGGTCCCCAGGATCCCCCGGGGTTCCGGGCGCGGCATTCCCCTGGCCGAAAAGGCTCTTACCGAGGGTGTGGAAAGTGAAAGGCACGCCTTCTCCAGCGAAGATCCCGGTCCGCGAGAAACCAAATTCAAAATTCCGGGTGGGCTTGAAAGTGAACCGCTCGCCGTGAATCATCGCCTGCGGGTGAATCGTATGTACAAAGCTGCCGCCGATACCATTCACCCCGTTGATGAATTGGTGTCCTCCGAGTTGTCCCAAGAAGAACTCCAGCCGCATTGGCCCCAACCAACCCAGGACGCTGGGCAGCTTGAACGGCGTGACCCGGTTGATGCGGAACATGTTGAGTGGTGCGGCGTTGTCACTGAAGATTAGCGGACCACCGTCGCCCGGGCCCCACCACAGGCTTTGCCGGCCGAAGGATGCCTGCCAATTCGAGAAGGTCAAGCCTACGTACGCATCGAGCACCTGGAACTGATTTACCGAAGGCTGGCCGCTGTCCGGCGGTAACTGGGTAAGATGGTCTACCTGCTGAATGGTTTGGCGCGCCGTCAGAGGCAGCGCCGGCAAACCCGCCGAGCCTTGCCATTCGCCGCGGAAATAAGTTACCCACCGGCCCTGCGTGGCATAGGCCGAAAAGCCGGTTACCGAATTCCAGCCTTTGCCGTAGGGACGCCCAAAGTCGTTGATCTGGGTCTGCGCAAAGTGATAACCGTCGCGGAGCGGCGTTCCGGAAATGTATCCCACCCGCGAATACAAGGATTCGATCCGGAACGCTCCGCTCTCGCTGGTATCAGATCCTTCCATTTCGGGACGAAATTCGCGTTGCAGCTCGGTGACGAGCCTCTGTTGGTCGTGGTTCTCGCGATCGGTGCCCTCCAGGTGTTCTTCTGCTTCACTCACCAGCCGGGCGCACTCCCGGCGCGTCCACGGCCGCGCTCCGGCAAATGCGCCGTCCACAAGACCGAACGCGGCCAGGCGATCGAGCGCCGGATAAATCCAGCTATCGAGCGCAACATACGGCGAGCCTCGATTCTCCGGAGCCCAGCGGCCCTCGCGGAATAAATCACCGATTGACCTCCAGTCACTGCCGCCTAGTTCCGGATCATGATGGCGGCTGTAAACCTGCTGCGCGATCAGGCTGCCCAGGATGCCACCAATGAAGACGTCGGAGGGAAAGTGCTGGCCCGCCCGAATACGGGAGTAGCTGACCGCAGAGGCCAGGCCGTAGGCCAGAAGCTTGGGCAGCGGGCCGGGATACTCGTGTGCGATCACTCCCGCCACAGACCATGCCGCAGCGCTATGTTCGGATGGAAACGACGTGCCCCCTTGAAAGAAGTGCCCGCCTCCGTCCCGTTGAAAAGGACGCTCCCTTCCCATGGAATACTTAAACACCTCAACCGGAATCAAGCTGTTGAGTGCCGCTTCGCCCGCCAGCAGCCCGGTCTCTCGCCAGTGTTCGTTATGGGATGGATAGCTCAACAGCCACAACCCCGCCGCGCTGCCCACCAGTGCCCCCAACCCGGCGTTCGAAAAAGTGTTGTAGTTACTAGTAGTTTTTGGATCGTGAGACAGACTCTGGCTCACATCGCGGTCCGTCACAAAAAGCCCAGCCGAGATTCCTGCCAGCGGCACAAGCCATTCTGTATCCGGGAACCGGACCCGGGTTGGACTTGTCCATATCTGGTTCTGGTCCCGCAAGAAATCCTTCCCTAACTCAGTGAAGCTCCGGCCCGACACTGGCCCGGAATTCTCTTCAAGGCTACTGGAACTTTGCACAGGTTTCGTCCTGCTTTTGCCCTGCAGCGTTTGCGCGCTCAGGGTGTCCCCGGTCGTATCCGCTCCCGCCTGCTGGGGTGGTGGGGCGCAAAGCCCCGGCTCCGCGACCATCAGACTGACCGTAGTCCACCCGCAAGCCACCACTACCCTGATCCACTTCTCTAGGTTCTTCCACATTACGGCTTAAAGTAAGCGACGGTTAGCGCCACCGACGTGGCAATTTGTGCCGCCTGCAGCGCGGTGGTCCAGTTCCGGCCTCCGATCCTGGGCGCTTTTTCGGGCACGACAATCGAATCTCCCGGCTTCAGAGACGCGTTCAGCGGATTGCCCGACCACCATCCTGAATTGTTTTTCGCGGCGATCACCGATCCATCGGCCCGCACCACGAAAACCGCCTTCTTGTCCGCAATCTGTGTGAACCCTCCCGACTGACTCAGATACCACTTGGCGCTTCTGCCTGGCCGGTAGCTGATTGCGGTCTGGTTAAATACCTGTCCCGACACCATTACGTAATTTGCTTTTTTCGGTATGAGCAGCACGTCGCCATCACGCAAGGGCACATCTGCGACTGTATCGCGCCAGCGTTCGATGTCCGGCTGGACGTGCACCACGACCCGGCCAACCGGTGGTGTGGCCTCCAGTTGAGTGAGCGTGGTTTCTGTCTGCGCGACCGCCGTCAGTTTTGCGTTCCGCTGGTCAGGATCGGCTTCGGGAAGCGCTCTGAGATGTACCTGCTCCGCTTTGATACGCTGCACCAGCGCCAGATGAGACTTCATCTCGAGTTCGCGCACCTCACGCCGCATCAACACCGCGCCATAGGGATACGCCTCGGGAGAGAAGCCTCCAGCTCGCTCCAGGAGTGAGCTCAATCGTTCGCCGGGTTGAATGCCGTAAGCGCCAGGGTGTTGAACTTCGCCGCGCACCGTCGCCGCCGACGCAATGTCATTCCAGCCGGGAGTCTGGCGAACGGTCAGCACGTCTCCGTCCCGCAGGGAGAGGTTGTCGTTTGCACTGCCGCTCAATGCCGCCGCGAGTTCGATCGGCAAACTCTCATTCGACGTGCCGGTCTGCGGACCCAGCGCATAGCGGGTCAGGTCGGCCTTCACGGGGTCCGCACTCCTTTTGAGCCCGCCCGCCACGTGAACCAGATCCTCGACGTGCATGTTGGTGGTCAGCGGATAGCGACCCGGCTTGGCCACCTCACCCCTCACATACACAGTGGGGGGATCCACTCTAGCGGAGCTGCGATGTACCAGGAGCCGATCGCGCGGCTCCAGCAACACGTTATCCAGGGCGTTCCCGGCCAGCGCTCCGCCCAGGTTCACACTGAAAATCTTGAGGGTTCCATCGGATTGGGTGCGGAAGAGTTGGGTCGTGTCCAGTCCGGCGTCAGTGGAGACTCCGCCCGCCAGATAGATCGCGTCACGCAGACGCACCTGACCCGAAGTGCGATATTTTCCCGGCGCGCGCACCTCACCACCCACCCAGACCGTTGGAGCCGCTTCGAAATCGTAGCGGCTGAAAATCCGGACGGTATCGAGCGCCTGCAGCTTCGGGGACGCCTCTGAACTGGCCAGCGCTGTGGACAAGTCGAAACTCTCCACGCTGGGACGAAAGTCGGGCGGGTTAAGTCGCACGATCTCGGCATAGTGTCCCGCCGGCTCGGGCAGAAGATCGCCGTATGATGCGACTAAATCCTTCAGCGTCATCCCATCACGATAGGAATAGCGTCCTGGACGAACCACATGTCCTTGCAGATAAATTGCCTTTTCGTTGTATGAGGCAATTGGGAAGATGTGAATCTGGTCTCCGTCCTGAATCTTGAAACTGCTGAGCTGCGCGGCCACGGCGTCGGGATTGCCATTGGGCGAAAGATCCAGGGTCAGCATGGTTCGCTTCTCGTGCGCCTCCAGACGCTGCAACTCAATGTGCTGCAGCGCCGCCGCGGGCAGGATCCCGCCCGCCAAATCCAGGACGTCGGCCAGAGAGTTCTCCCCGCGCAATTCGTAAATTGCCGGCCGCCGCACCATTCCACTCACCGTGACCTGACCTCCCAGCGGAGGAATGAGCAGGGAGTCGCCATTTTCCAGGCGCTTGAGTTCGGAGCCGACGCCATGCAGCAGCAGTTCATACGCGTCAACTTCTTCGATAAGCTCCTTGCCGCGGTAATGTTTCAGGTGGCGCAGTGAGCCCCGCGCGGTAATTCCCCCGGCGGCAAAAAGTGCATTGAGCGGGGTCGAAAGCGAACTGATGTCGTAGGCGCCCGGCTCGGCCACTTCTCCCACGACATACACGCGAATCGTTCTTAAGCGCGCCAGAGAAACGTCCGCCGAGATATCCCGGAACTGGGTGCGCAGCACCTGTTGCACCGACGCTTGAACCTCTCCCAGAGTCCGCCCGCTGACCGGCACGGGCCCGGCTTCGGGCAGCGCGATCCGTCCCTCGCGATCCACCACTCGAACGATTCTCTGCGATATGCTGCCCCACAGATTGATGGCCAAGCCATCGCCAGGTCCCACCACGTAGTCCGGACCGACCGGTAAATCCATCGGAATGGCGTCCAGTGCTCGGGTTCCGTTGCGGAAGATCTCCATGCCGAAGCGCTCGGGTTCCCGATCCCGCGAGGCGGCCTGGACGTACATGTCGTAGAGCGAGGGAATATCGGCGTACGGATTCACCTTGTGGATCATCGCAACCGCCGGGAGATCTTTGTCGCTAGCCCCACGGGTGCCCGGAAGCCGCACCGTGCGGTTCACCTCTTTCGCGGAAGCAGTGGTTGCATCGGTACGATTTCCTGCCGTCATGGCAGAAAGATCGTCCAGGCTGCCTCGTCGCAGCATGCTTTCGACATCCATGCCGGCGGGCGGCGTACCTCCGCCCAGGCCCAGCGAAGACTGTCGCGAGTCCGAAGCCAATATCAGACCGGAGTCCAGGCCTGGATAGCCTCCAGAGTCCGACGGGTCACCACCGCCGGCCCGGCGCGTGGTTCGCGGCGAGTCGTAGGGCGACATCTGCTCGGGGAAGATTGGTATCGCCGGTTCCGATGGCGGCAGTTCCTCTGGAGCCGGGACTCCCAGGCGTTTTCCCTTCGCCGCCGGGTCCTCGCAATTGGTTTGACTTCGCGGGTCGCAGGAGGTGCGGTCAAGTTTCGCTTCCTCCTGTTCCTGTTTCCTTTCGTTTTCTGCCGCCGCCAGTGCGGCCGCCTGTTCATGATCCTGGCGTTGCGCCATTCGATGAGCGCGCTCTTTCAGGACCAGTTCTTGCTCTTTTGCTATGTCCGATTCTGGATTCACGCCGGGCAGCAGGTAACCGTAGCGCTGCACCAGTCGCGTAGTCACAGACCGGAAGGCCACATCATGATCGAGCCGGTCAAAGATGGCCTGGTCGGTGAGCGCGGCGTCTTCTATAACCTGTCCGTTGTCAGTCGCCTCCTTGGCCACCCAACTCTTTAGTTCTACGAGGATCCCCGCATCTTTCACCAGCACCGCTCGAAGTTGGGCCGCAGAAGCGGCGACCCGTTCCATGTTTTCCTTGGCCAGATCGGAGGGTTCCGTCGTTCGCACCGACGTGACCGCGTTGCGCGGTTGCCGTCGCCGGTCGGTTGCTTGTTCTTGCGCTCGTACCCCCGCGCCAAACGTCAAAGCGACCAGCGACATGAGAACCAAAAATCTGCCCTTGTAACCCATCATCCTGCCCCCATTCGAATGCCTACATGCAACGTTAATTCGTGCGCGAGCTATGTGCGGGTGCAATTGGAGGTGCAACCGCCAGCTGGCGACCGCGTAGCGCGCTTAGGATCCCGTCTTCGGAGTTCTCGATCCGATTGGAGCGAATATCGAGGCTGGCCCAGTAAAAGATGCTGCTGTTGCGTTCCGCGGCCAGAGCCAGAATGCACATATGCGGAAAGCGATCGAGCAGCACATCGCAGATGTGGGGCCGTTCGTCGGAGTGATCCAAGGCAATGATGAGGAATTCGGGATGTGCTTGCTCAACCCTCTCCAGGATCGAAGTCTCATCTTCCAGAACGCCGACAACCTCAATATCCGGCTGATCCGAAATAGTAGCCATGACCAGCTCCCGCATCAGCCGTGGTCGATTTGCGACCAAAACCTTGATTTTCTCCACGCCCGCACCCCCGGGTAGCCAGTATCCGCTTGAGGGCAGAAAAGAACAGGTTCAATTAGGCATCACCAAATTGATTACAGAAAGTAACCGGGTGAGTACCAAGGGTACGAGTAACTTTGGGAGGAAGTACTCCGCGGTGCGAACACAAAGTACCAGAAACGTACCACTCGAGAGGACAGGGATCAGTATTTTCTCTGGGTGAGACCGTGTTTTTATACCGGCAGGAAGCCTTGGGTGCGGCACACTTCAACCGCGGCCAGGCGGTCCCGGACGCCAACCTTGCGGAGTACACGGTGAATGTGGTTCTTTACCGTTTGCTCGGATAAGCCCAGATCACCCGCGATTTCCTTGTTGGTGAAACCACGGCCGATCATTTCCACCAGCTGCTGCTCACGGCGCGTCAGTCCAAACTGCTGCTTGATGAAGAAACTCGGGAAGCTGGTTCGCTGCTGGGCCACGTAGTCGAACAATGCCTGGCACAACTCAGGCGGACAGACGGCGCAGTGGTTGGCAACGGAGCGCACGGCCGCCGCAACATCTGCGGCGGTAGCGTCCTTGAGCAGATAACCGGCAACGCCCTCGCGAACCGCCTGCAGAAACAGCTCGCTATTCAGCTCCATTCCGATCATTACCACTTTCAACCCTGGGAATGCCTCTCGGATGGTGCGAACGAAAGCCAGGCTTGAGGACGCATCCACGGGATCGAACAGCAGAACCTGGGCTGAGACCGCGGCGATTTCTTCCGCGACGGCGGGCGAGTAGGTTGCGGCCCCGACTACGTTGATGTCATTTTTCTTGTTGAGGATACGAGCAAGCGCTTCACGCAGGAGACGATTCTCCGCCAGCAAGAAAACGGGAATGCTTACGACAGTAGTCATCAAACTGAACCTTCGCTTCGGAGGAAGCAGGTCCGCCCACCGGGCCCCAACTGATGTGGAAATTACAGACTCATTGTAACCTGTTGTTTGCCGGTATACTGACTTTTCCACAGAGCCCGAGACTTTTCGGGTCTGCTAGATCTCCGTTCTGAGATGCGTCGAACAGGGAGTGGGGCTTCCTGAGTTCGCAGAAAAGCGATGGCAGTCCCTCAACTCTTTGTGTTTGCGCTCGAAGTTGGTCCAAATTTTTCATCTAGTTACGATGGAAACGGCAATCTACCGCTTTAGCGGGAGAGCATGATAGTTTTTATCCGGAGAGTAACCAGTCAAATGAGTGACCTAGTACAACTGACCCAGGACAACGAGATCGCCATCATCACCATTAACAATCCGCCCGTAAATGCCTTGAGCCCGGGTGTGCCGGAAGGAATTGGCGAAGCGATGGATCGGATCAATAAAAATGACAGTGTGAGCGCCGCCGTGATCATTGGCGGCGGCCGCACTTTTGTCGCCGGTGCGGACATCAAGGAATTCACCAGGATGACTTCGGGCGAGGGACAGCGCGGCCCCGGATTGCTCCCGCTGTTGCTGAAGATCGAGAATTGTTCCAAACCGGTTGTGATGGCAATTCATGGGACCGCCCTTGGGGGTGGCCTGGAGCTGGCCATGTCTGGCCATTACCGAGTGGCGGCCTCCAGTGCGCAAGTCGGACAGCCGGAAGTGAAGCTCGGTCTCATTCCCGGAGCCGCGGGCACGCAGCGTCTGCCGCGGCTCGCAGGCGTCGCTAAAGCCGTCGAGATGTGCACCGAAGGCAATCCGGTCAAAGCGCCGGAGGCACTGAAAGTCGGAATCCTGGATCGGTTGATTGAAGGTGACCTGCTGGCCGGCGCTGTTGCGTTCGCCCGCGAAGTCGCGGGCAAGCCGGCTCCGAAAACTCGCGAGCGCAACCAGAAGCTGGGCACGCCCGCGGAAAACGCGACGATTTTTGCTGCTGCCCGCGATACCGCTCGCAAGAAACAACGTAACCTGATCGCCCCACTCGCAGCCATTGACGCAATAGAAGCCGCCACTAAACTGCCTTTCGAGGAAGGATGCCAGGCCGAAGCGAAACTGTTTATTGACTGTCTCTACTCCGATCAGTCGAAGGCGCTCATCCATGTGTTCTTCGGAGAGCGCGAAGTGGCCAAGATTCCCGATATTCCCAAAGAAACACCGGCCATCGCGGTCAACAGCGCCGCTGTAGTCGGCGCCGGAACCATGGGTGGCGGCATCGCTATGGTATTCGCCAACGCCGGCGTCCCGGTACTGCTCAAGGATGCGGACCAGGCGGCGCTTGATCGTGGCTTGGCCAACATTCAGAAAAACTATGCCAATTCAGTTCAGCGCGGGCGCTTCACCCAGCAGTTCGTGGACGAGCGCATGAAGCTGATCACGCCCACCCTGAGCTACGACGATTTCGGCCAGGTGGAGATGGTAATCGAGGCGGTCTTCGAAGGCATGGCTCTCAAGCAGGAAGTTTTTGGCGAGCTCGACCGCGTCTGCAAGCCGGGGGCAATCCTGGCCAGCAACACTTCGACGTTGAACATCGACGAGATCGCATCCGCTACGACACGGGCGGCATCCGTCATCGGTACCCATTTCTTCAGTCCGGCGAACGTAATGCGCCTGCTCGAAATCGTGCGCGGCAAAGCCAGCAGCAAGGAAGTAGTCGCCAGCTGCATGCAGCTCTCCAAGAAACTCGGCAAGATCGGTGTGCTGGTCGGGAACTGTCGCGGCTTCGTCGGCAATCGCATGTTCCATCCCTACATGCGTGAAGCGGTCTTCCTGGTGGAGGAAGGCGCCCCGGTAGAAGCGGTGGACCAGGCGCTCTATGATTTCGGCATGGCCATGGGCCCGCTCGCCACCGGTGATCTGGGCGGACTCGATGTCGGCTGGCGCATTCGCAAAGAATATCGCCACCTGGAAAAATCCGGCATCCGGCAGCCCTTTGCCGGCGACCATTTGTGTGAAATGGGGCGCTACGGCCAGAAGACCGGCGCAGGCTGGTACAAGTACGATCAGAATCGTCGCCCCGTTCCTGATCCCGAGGTGGCTGCACTGACGAAGAAGTGGTCTGCGGAAGCGGGCATCCCGCAGAGGCAGATTCCCGCCCAGGAGATCGCTGATCGTTGTATCTACGCGCTGATCAACGAGGGTGCGCGCATCCTTGAGGAGGGCTATGCCTTACGCGCGGTCGATATCGACATCATCTATATCAATGGCTACGGCTTCCCGGCGTATCGTGGCGGCCCGATGTGGTACGCCGATACCGTGGGATTGAGAAAG
>JBGQIG010000074.1:0-10715 GCA_041498365.1 Terriglobia bacterium
ACCACCAGAATCCCCCCGCCCGCCGCGCGAATCCGCTGGTTCAAGTCCAGGTCCGAACTGCTCAGCAGCTTCTCGTCATACATCCCGATGCGTTCGAAGAGCTCTCTCTTGAAGCACCCGAACGCCACCGTGTCCGACCAAGTCGGCTTCTCCACCCCCACCTTCACGTTCGCGTTCCCCGACCCGAACCGGCTCCCCAATCCCAGCACAATCGCCCGCGCCGTCGCGGTGTCCGCTCCCGGAATCATCTTCCACACTCCGCCGGCATTCTCCGTTCCGTACAAATCCTGATAGTGCACGCACTTCGAGATGTACTCCGGCTGGTAAGTCGAATGCGCGTCCATCTTCAGGATTCTTTCGCCTCGGGCATTTCGGATTCCGATGTTCATCGCCACAGGGATATGCTTCAACGGATTGTCCACCAACCGGATCATCGAATAGCGTGCGCTGTAGCCCGCCACAATCTCCCGCGTGCGATCTTCGCTCATTCCGTCCAGCACCAGAATCTCCATCCGCTCCTTCGGATAATCGTTCGCCAGGATGGACTCCAGGCATCGCCCGATGTGCTTCTCCTCATTCCGGCACGGCACCACAATCGAGACCAACGGAAGCGCATCTGAAGCTGGTTTTGTTTCAGGCTCCAGAAGGGTCAGGGAGCTCTGCGGAGCGCGCTCGCGCACCATTTGCGGTTTCATTTTTTCCTCCAGGTTGCCGACATTCTGAAATGGCTCTCACGCCTGTCCGCGTTCATCACCATCGTTCGAAACTTGAAGATGCGGAACGGCTTTCCATGCCGCCCCGCGCGCAGTCCGCGGTAAAACACCGGCCCGCGCGACTCCATCTTGATCGCCAGCGCCACCGCCGCCAGCACCGGCGCCAGCACCAGCAATCCCATCGCCGCGCTAAACACGTCAAACAGTCTCTTCATCGCCGCGAGCCTTACGCTTTCCTTCCTCTGCGGCCCTTCCAGTGCTCGCCCGGCAAAATCACCAGTAGCAAACCAAACAGCGTGCCAATCCCATGCGCGAGGTGCCGCACCGCAAACACCACCGGCAGAAGAAACGCATAGCGCGGCTCCCGCTCGCGCACCGCAATCTGCACCGACACCGCGAGGCTCACCGCCGCATACACCGTCGCAACGCCCGCTCCCATCCACAGAAACGCGCGATTCACCGCGCCCAGCGCGAACGCCGCCACCACGCTCAGCACAAACGCCGCCGGCACCCAGTGCCTCCACGAAAACGCCCGTTTCCCGAATTTCATCACGTAGCTGATCCACACGCCGTCGGCAAACACGTGCCGCCGCAGCGCGCGCAGGTCCGCGTCCGCCAAGTAATTGACCACCACGTCCGGCACCACCAGAATCCCCCCGCCCGCCGCGCGAATCCGCTGGTTCAAGTCCAGGTCCGAACTGCTCAGCAACCGCTCGTCAAACAATCCCACGCGCGAAAAAAGTTCTTTCCTGAAGCACCCGAACGCCGCCGTGTCCGACCAGGTGGGTTTCTCCACCCCCACCTTCACGTTCGCGTTCCCCGACCCGAACCGGCTCCCCAATCCCAGCACAATCGCCCGCGCCATCGCGGTGTCCGCTCCCGGCCTCATCTTGCAAACTCCGCCGACGTTTTCCGCCCCGTACTTTTCCTGGTACGCCACGCACAACGAAATGTGCTCCCGCCGGAACGCCGAGTGCGCATCCATCTTGATGATCGTCTCGCCCCGCGCTTCCCGAATCCCCAGGTTCATCGCCGCCGGGATGTGCTTCTCCGGATTCTCCACCAGCCGGACGATCGGATGACGCTTGCTGTAGCCCGCCACAATCTCCCGCGTGCGATCTTCGCTCATCCCATCCAGCACCAATATCTCCATGCGCTCCTTTGGATAATCATTTGCCAGGATGGACTCCAGGCATCGCGCGATGTGTTTCTCTTCATTCCGGCACGGCACCACCACCGTGACGAACGGCAGCGCGTCGGCCTTTGCCACCGGCTGCAACGCCATCGGCGCGATCTCCAGCGCCCGCTCATCCACCATTTGCGGTTTCATTTTTTTCTGTCATCCCGAACGTAGTGAGGGATCTGCTTCTGCCGAGTAGCCTACGACTTGCGCAGCACCGTGGTCACCTGCCCCACCAAAAACGGCAGCATCCCGCTGACCAGGAAATACGCCCACGGCAGCCGTCGCGACAAAAACCGCCCAATCGGCGGCAGCAGCGGCCCGGCAAAAACCCCGCAGCGGCTCGTTTGCCTGCCCACCTCGAACAGCCCTGCGATTCTTTTTTGCGTTACCGCGCAGTGCGCCGCGCTCCCCGGCTTCGCATAGCGCCAGTCGCACAGCAGAATGTGCCCGCCGGGCTTTGTGACGCGCAGCATCTCCCCGGCAATCTTCCGCGACAACTCCTCGTCCACGCTGTGAATGAACATCGTTGCTTCATGCACCAGGTCGAACGTTTCGCTCGCAAACTCCAGCTTGGTCGCATCGCCATGCGCAAAGTGGATGCTCGGGCATTTCTCTTTTGCCCTGGCGATGCGCTCTTCTTGAAAGTCGATTCCGTGCAAGTTTCCCGCGACGAATCCCAGCCGCAGAAGCGCCAGCGAGGTCGCTCCCTCCCCGCAACCTACATCCAGCACACGCGCCGTTTCCTGGTTCGGATGAATGCATTGCAGCGCCCGCACCAGCGCCGCTTCCTGCGCCAAGCTCTGGTACAGCACTTCCGGGTTGTGCAGCAGGCTGTTGCGCTCCGCGCCTTTTTCTTCGTAGTAGTGGCGATACCACTCCCCTCCGACGACTCTAGCGTGTGGCTCTGTGTTCATGATCCATGTGCGTGCTTTGGCTCAGAGAGGACAAAAGCGATTTGCCATGCCAACCAACGAACTGGGGAAACACTAAGCAGGACCGAGTCCGCGGCTTCCAGGACAGACAGGACACCGTTAAACAGCCCAGTGCCTCGAAAAGGAACGGCTGCCAGGCTGGCGAGGTGAAAAAAACGCCAGTCGATGCGATTGAAATATTGCCGAGCCGCCAGAACGTCGCTGCGGCGCAGGATGTGCTGGGTTTCAAACTCCGTCCGGAGGTGGGGTGTCATCCGGCGGTAAGCCTGGAAAACGAGGTTATGCGCGAGCGGCTCCACGCACAGCACGGACCCGGTGGGCTTCAAGACACGCATTAATTCCGGATAGGCGTGGCTAAGGGCCAGGTGGTGAAGAACACCATACACGTGGATCAGATCGAAAGTGCGGTCCGGGAAGGTCATGCGCTCGCAGTCCATGACTTGAAACTGCGCTGGCAAGCCACGCCGCCGAGCTTCGCGCTCGGCGTTCTGCACGGATGTCTCGGAGATGTCTATCCCCGTTACTTCCGCTCCGGCTTCCGCCATCAAGAACGAAAAGTAGCCATCGCCACAGGCGTAATCGAGAGCTCGTGCGTTGACGCAATGCTGGCGAAGAAAGCTCATCGTGAAATCCCGGCTCTGCCGGGTGATTGCGTACCATTTTCTGTTGGACGTGAGACGCGAGAAGAGTTCTGGATCCTCACGCACCGCCGGGTCACGCAGTCTGTCGTGAAATTGCGCTTCGATGACTTTTCTTTGCTCCAGGACGGTCATGATTCCTCCTGCCGTGAAAGCCACGGCGTTAGGGCGATACGTCTAATTGGATTGTTGTGGAAGCCGCTTTGCGCTTTGCAGCGCTCCGCAGGGTCTCACGGCCAGTGGCGACATCCTTGCTTCCAAGCGCGGCAGGATACGAAGCAGCAAAATGCCGACAACAAAAACCGTCACGACCATGGTGGAAAGAATGCTGCCGTACAGCAGCCAAGGGGTATTCACCAGGAAAAGAATATAGATCACGAGAGCCGACACGGTTTTGGCCTTGAAGACCTGCCCCTGGATCCACTGCAACACGAATCCCAGCGAGGTGCAGCCGAAAATGACTCCGGTCCAACCGAAATTGGCCCATAAATCCCCCACGAAGCCAATGGAAGAAAAAGACTCGAAGGGAATGCCCACAAGGGACAACATGCGGATCGACCGTCCCCCGAGAAAACTGGTCGAGGCGTTGTAGGTGTGGAATGCGACCGCCGTCATGTAGGAAGGATCGATCCAGACGCGGTTCACGAGAAAATTGCCCATGTAGGAGGAGACATCAGCCCGCTCGATATCACTCTGATATTGCGCCTGGTGAATCAAGCCGCCGACCAACGCAGCGACGAGCAACACGCCCGCATAGAGCAGTGGACGGGTTTTCTGGGAAGTAAGCCGGTCGGCTACAAGAAGCACCAGGAAAATGCCGAATGATGGAGATCGCTCGAGCGATAGCGAGGTTACCACCAGAGAGAGCAGCAGCGTGGCCCAAAAGCGCAGCCGCCAGCCTTTGCCATGTACTTTAGCCATGAGAAAGGAGTGCAGCACGCAAAAAGGAAGGAGGAAGCGATTGGCTACGGCATAGGCAAATATCAAAGTATCAGGGAGGCTATAGACGTTGAAACGAACGCTGTCCGAACTAAGCGCGCCGTAGTCCTTGACGCTGGCAATGAGCGGAACGAATGGGGCCGTCATAAAGTATCCCGCGGCAATGGCGATGCTAACCACGAGCATCAAAGTTTGCAGCTTGCCTAACAATTTATCCTCGGCGCGTGGTACGGGCTCGGCATTCAAGAAGCCAAGAATCGCGCGAGGCGTGAGCTTGAACCGGACATTGGCAAACCACACTCCCAAAAGAAACAAAATCGGAGCAACGTCGATGGCAATCAGGTGAATGTATCGAATCGAGCCCGAAGAGGCGAGAAACCAGAAAATGGAAGGGACCAGCATGATGATGAGATACGCGTCCAGCAGTAAAGACGGCAAGGTCATCCGCCGAAATTGAAAGGAAGCTCCAACCAGGCAAGTCTTTATCGACAGCAAAAGGAGTAATGTGAGCCCCAGGAAGACGAAAGCAATCGCCGCATCTCCGGGATTGCTAGCGACCAGGCTCCACGCCCATAGGAGGGAAAATTGCGGGCTATATCCGTAGTCAAAATCCATGGTGGCTGCTGTCATACCGCGTGCGACCGAGTGCCTCAGATTTTCCCGATGGACCCCAGATTCCTATTCGGCAGCCGGCGTAAAAAGGGATTGATCAATCGCGTTCCATAGCCGCCTAGTCGCCCGGTAGAACCAAATCAGAGGCCACGAGTAGGGCAGGCTTCGCTTCGCAAGGAAGTAGAGCGCGTACTCCGCTCTCATAAACAGGCTCGCCAAGCGGCGCGACGCCGGTGCGGGTCTGAGACCCCGACTCGTCATTTGGAGCGTGGCGTCCAGCGTGGTCAGGTACTTGCACCCTCGGAAGAGCCTTCGATTGCTTTCGTATTCCGGGCCGCCGAGCTTCTTGGAGTGTCCGGTGCTGGCCGCGTGGGAGTAGTCGTGGCAGGACTCCACCGCGGGAATCACGGCGG
The DNA here is from genome assembly GCA_041498365.1 of Terriglobia bacterium. Classification (GTDB taxonomy): domain Bacteria; phylum Acidobacteriota; class Terriglobia; order Terriglobales; family Acidobacteriaceae; genus JAIQFF01. Next base: position 5,431 of record JBGQIG010000074.1, read on the forward strand.
TGGCATCGATCACCGGAATTCGCTGCCTGCGAGCCTCCCACACAAACCAAGGGCTCCAGAAACAGCGGCCAACCGCAAAAGGCGGAATGTTTTCGTACATTCCTTTGGGGAAAATAAAATAGTCGGAATCGGACGTGCCGAATTTGACGCCGGCACGGGCGCGTTCCACCACCGCCTGTTCCCACGCCGGATCGCTAAAGTCCAGCAACTGCGGAAGGTCAAGCATTTGTTTGCGTCCAACCATCAGAAAAGAGGAGGCCAAGAATCGTGGGGGAACCTGTTCAATCGCGCCCATGAAGTGCCGCGTCAGAATAATATCGGCGTTTATGTAGCACACCAGATCGTGGCGGGCCATTTGCTGCGCGCGGCCGAAAATACCGCTTACCAGCGGTGTGCCGAACTCGTTCCGTTCGACTTGCGGCTCGTGCCGGAGTTGCAACTCGCGGGCGATTTCCGCCGTCCCTGGGTCATCGCCAAATAAAATGATCTCAGGCCGCGGCTGGAGCAAGGTCCAGCTCCGGATTGCGTTTGTCTGGATGATTCCGAAGTGTCCGGAAAAGGCTTTGGGGATCGAAACAAAAGTGCAATTCAAAGGTGCCATCGCATTCAGCTCCCCTAATCAAGTTTTTCAAGCTCTTGCGGCATTTCAGCTGGAACCCTTACAAATTCTTCACCCGGGCTAGTAAGAAGAGTCGTAACCTACCGCCCCGCGCAGAGAACGCCGGTCAGACTTGTCCAAGACGAACCGCCAAGTCACCGCACAGAAGCCCACAAGGGCGCTAAGCACAACTAGACCCTGGACGAAAAGCCCCGCTCTCAAAATTGGGAATAGAAGCAAAAGAACGGCTGCCAAAGCGCCGCAAGCTCCGAGCGCTTTCCTCATCCCATTTTCGGCCAAGCGGAACAGCGGGAGCCGCAAATGGCGGGATACCACGACCAAAAAGAGGGTCAACTCGAGCGCGGACCGCGCGGTCCAGGCTATGGCGGCGCCGAGAATGCCGAACCGATGCACGAAAAACCACAGCGCAGCCAGATACGGCAGCACGTACATCAGAAAAACCTTGGCACGCAGGTCTGGCCGTCCCACCGCATCGAGCAGGTTCGTCGGCATCTGCCCTAAGGCATTCAAGACCAGGCCTACAGCGAGAACCTGAAGCGTCTGGCTGCTGTGAACAGCAAACTCGGTCCCGACCCAAAGCCGCAGCGCCTCCCGCGCGAATACGATAAGCAACAGCCCAGCTGGGACCATCAACAGCAGCATGGTCTTCAAGCTTCGCGCGTAAAGCCTCTCCAGACGTTGCGGATCCTCCACGGAGAATGTGCTGAAGGCTGGGAACAAGGCACTCCCAACGCTGCCGGGAACTAACTGTAGCCGCCCCACGACTTCGGAGGCCACCGAGTAGTAGGCTACCGCGGCGATGGAAAGCACCGCGCCGATGACGAATCGATCCACATAGATAAGGATGGGGATCAAGATGTTGCACACCATGACCCAGCCGCCAAAACTCAACAAGGGCCTGGTAATGCTCTTGTCCATCCTCGGCCCGGAGCCCAGGCCGGGAAAGATCTTCCAGCACATGAGCAGAAGCACCAAGGCCATCAGTGCCCGGGAAAGGACCATGAGAGCGACGATCCCAGGGAGCCGGTAACCCAGATACACACCCAGCGCAGGAAACAGGAACATCAGCGAGTTTCCCGGAATCTTCACCGCATTGATCAGATCAAACCGATGAGCCCCCGCGAGCAATGCCGAGAGAATGCCCACCGCAAGGAAAACAGGGATCGTGGCGCCAATTCCGTAAAAGGCCAGTTCCGATTCCCGCGACAGGGCCATCGGGATGTGCAGAACACGACCAACGAGAAAGTGTGTCGTGATGTAGATTCCCGCGGCAGCGATCCCACCCAGAAGGGTTTGAATGCCCAGAGAAGTCCACAGGATCGCCGGAATTTTTTCAGGTTGCAGCTTGCCGATCACTTGGGAGGTAAACTTTGTTGTCGCTCGGGTCAACCCCAGATCGAAGTAGCTCGAGTACCAGAGAATCGCCCAGGCTAGCGACAACACTCCAAATCGTTCGAGACCCAGGCCGCGGATCATGTATGGCGTCACCACCAGAGCTACAGCAAGCGGCACCAATGACCCGACGAAGTTGAACGCCGTATTCCGTGCTAGGAGCCCTCCGTGGATCTGCCTGCTCTGCATTAAGCGAAGCCCCCGTTCCTTGGCTTCGCCACGACAAGTGTGTGCCACCCAAGGCAGCGTTCCAGCCAATGGAAGACTCGTTGGGGCATCGAACGGAAATACCACTCTCGTTCGTACTCATAGTGTACGTACTTCTCGATGACATACGGGAAGATGTGCCCCTTGCGGATGGACTCGACCTTGAATCCATTAAACAGCTGGGCGATTTCTTGAAAGGAATAATAGTAGGTAACCGGGCAGCCGCTCTGGGCTTCGGAATAGGTGCGGACCAGGTCCTGCAGCTTCCAGACGCGGCCGTGCCCGTAGGCCATGAGAATCCAAAGAACCTTCCAACTCCACTTGGAGTACAACATGACCCGCACCTCGGTGTCCGTGGAACAGAACTTCTGGATCCCTGCTAAGACTCTGCCGGGATTCGGCGTGTGGTGGATCACCCCGAAGGAATAAATCAGATCGAAGTGCTGCGCGGGGAGGAACGAACCCAAGTCTTCAATGTCGCCACAGTAGAAGTCCGCGTGGAGGCCGTATACCAGAAACCTCTGGCGGCAAATCTCCAGGCTACGCTCGGATAGGTCGACGGCGGTGAGATGTGCGCCGTTCCGAGCGAAGTTGACTGAATCAGTGCCGATCCCGCAACCTAGCTCAAGGACCTTTTTTCCCTTCCAGCGGGGAAACTGGGCAAATTCCGGTATGTGTGGTTCCACTAGATATTTTCTGCGCTCCACGTCCTCAAAATATTCTCGAGTTCCGACCGGCTTTGTCGAATGTCTGATATTGCAGGGGCGGCGGTCCCAAAATTCATGCACGCGCTCCAAGGTATTTTGGCCTTGGGGCGTCATGCGGTCGCCTGCAGCCTTTCGCTCCAAAGATTCTGGAGCCGCTCCCTTGATTCTTCCGTCCGCTCTCCAACACCAAGGGGAACGTAGGAAACCGTGCCTTTGGCGACCAACCGGCGGCGAAGCGCACGCCATACGTCAAATACAACTTGCCCTGGCCGCAACACCAAGAGGTCGGCCAGAATGCTTGCAAATTCTCTGTCTGGATTCGCAATAACCAGGACCTCCGCCTTCCGCACGCATTCCTCGACGGATCCGGAGTAGTCCACGGCATCGCCGAGAATTCGCCTGGCGTTCTCTATTGCCAAGGGATCGTAAACCATGACTTTCAACCCCTTGGCGGCCAGGCCTGCGGCCAACTGCAGCCCCTGCGATTCTTCGACGACGTTTGTGTCTGGTTTATAGGCCAAACCCAAAACCGCGATGACCGAGTCATGCTTCGCGTGGGAGGTAATCCTTTCTACCAGCCGATCCACGATGGTTCGGTTGAATTCGTCGGTGGCTTCGGCGAGCGGAGCAGTCTGTCCCAACTCGCGGGCAAGGTAAGCCAGCGCCAAGTTATCCCGGGGGAAGCAGGGCCCGCCGTAGCCCAGCGCTCCCTTCAGGTAACGCGGCCCGATCCGGGAGTCGAGACCCAGTCCCGCAGTCACTTGATCGATGTCGCCCCCGGGAAGCTGCTCGCACATTGCCGCCAGCATATTGGCGAACGTGATCTTCATGGTGACAAAGGTGTTTATCGAGATTTTGGTGAGTTCGGCGTTGATTAAGCTCATCCTTGCGATGGGAGGCCGATTCTCGCAAACATTCCGGTAGAGCTCCGCGAGAAGATCCCCGGCGCGCTTATCGGATTCTCCGACCAGGACGAAATCGGGGTTCAAGAAATCGCGAATCACGCTCCCCAGCGCTATGAACTCTGGTCCATAACAGAAGCCAAAATCCTCATCGCATCGTTTCCCGGATTCCCGTTCGAGCACGGGAAGAACGCCGTACTCGCTGGATCCGGGAAGCACGGTGCTCGTAATCACCACTAGGTGGTATGTGCTTTTCTTTCTGAGGGCTCGACCGATTCCTATGGCGACTTCCCGTACATGACGAAGAGAAAACGCGCCATCACTTTCGCTCGGGGTGGGCACCACGATGAACGTGATTTCGGACTTCCCGATAGCCTCATCGTAGTCGTCGGTGGCGGTCAAGTTGGCCCGCGCGTCCCCCATCCGGGCGCCCAAGCCGGGCTCCACCACGGGGGGCTGGCCGGAGTTAACCAATGCGATGGTCGACGCGTTCAGGTCCACACCAATGACCGTGTGCCCCTTGGACGCGATACTCGCCGCCATGCATGCGCCGAGTTTGCCTAAACCTACGACAGAGATTGCGCTCATTTCGTTTCTTTCAGCTCTCGATAAGAGCTGCTTGCTCCTCGCACCTGATTAGGCCCTGGCTAGACTGACGAGTTGTGGTTTCGAGACCATCCGCTCGGTCAGCAGGTGGTCAAGCACGGCGCGCACTTGATTGCGATCCTTGGTGGAGAAGTACCAGTCGGTCGTGCGATGCAACCCATCGACGAATTTCATTCGGGGTTCCCAGTCCAGAAGGTGTTTCGCCAACGAGTTGTCGGCAACGCGGTTCATCGGACCTGTTGGCATCTCTGGATGGAGTTCGAGCTCTGCTTGCTGTCCTGTGTAGCGGAGTACCTCGCGCGCGGCGTCGATCACACGGATTCGCTCGGTCGTTCCCAGATTGATGGCGGTGCCATCGCTGACTACTTCTGCGGCGCGAATTGTTCCTGAGACGATGTCGGCGATGTAGGTCCAGTTCCGGATCTGCTGACCGTCCCCCCACACCACGAACGGGTCCTGCCGGATAAACGCACGCGCGATCATCGCGATCACAGCGTGGTTCTCGTGTCCATGCTCGCCGTAGACGGTGAAGTAACGGCAGGAAACCGACGGCATCTTGAAATCCTTGTGGAAGGCTTTGAGGGTCATCTCTCCCATCAGCTTGGCCCAGCCGTACATGTTATCCGCGTCGTACGGAGGGCCGACCATGTCCTCTTTAAGGTAGAGGGTTTTGTTGACGTCCGTCTGCAGATGGTTTGGATAGACGCAACCCGAGGATGCATAGACTACTTTTTGAGTCCCAGCTCGTAGGCTGGCGCGAAAGACCACGCCATCCAGCGTCAAGTTGATTGAGCACGGCCCCTGATGAAGGTCCACATAGCCGCGCCCGCCGTGGTCAGCTGCTAAGTGGAA
>JBGQIG010000075.1:0-10532 GCA_041498365.1 Terriglobia bacterium
ATGATTCGCAAGCATCGTGCCTTGAATTGACCGGCGGGAATTGCCTTCATGACCACTCCATATGACTATAGTCATTGTATCATGACCATGACAGGACCACTGCTACACTGATTTCTCATGCTTTCCGGACGCGCCACCGCCGCCGGCACCGCCCGCTATCGCGACCGCTTCTCCAACCTGCGCGATGCTGGCCACTTCCGCCAGCCCGAGCATGTGCCGGGAGTGAGCCAGCTATGGTTGTCTTCCATCGGACTCGGAACCTATCTCGGCGACCCCAGCGATGCCGCCGACCAGGCCTACGTTGAAGCGATCGAAAGCGGGCTGCGTTCCGGAATCAACGTACTCGATACGGCCATCAACTACCGCCATCAGCGCTCGGAACGCAATATCGGGACAGCGCTCAAGCGACTCATCGAATCCGGGGAGCTGGCGCGCGATGAAGTTCTGGTTTGCACCAAGGCAGGATATCTGTCCTTTGACGGCGACCCGCCGCCTGACCCGCGTGCTTACTTTCAGCGCGAGTACGTCGAACCTGGCGTCCTCGATCCCAAGGAACTGGCGGGCGGGATGCATTGCATGTCGCCTGCATATCTTGAAAATCAGATTGAGCGCTCTCGCAGGAACCTGGGCCTGGAAACTATCGACCTCTTTTATATCCATAACCCAGAATCCCAGCTGGCGGACGTGCCTCGCGAAGTCTTCCGTCAGCGATTGAAAGACGCCTTCGCTCTTCTCGAAAGGCAGGTAAAGGCAGGCAAACTTGTCTACTACGGAGTTGCGACCTGGAGCGCTTTCCGGGTGGCACATAGCTCCCGCGACTACATGGACCTTTTTGAGCTGGCAACGATCGCCCATGAAGTAGCGGGCGAGCACCACCACTTCCGCTTTATCCAGCTGCCTTTCAATCTGGCGATGCCCGAAGCCTACGCCTTGGTCAACCAGCGAACGGGCAAAGAGAAGATGTCCATGCTCTCGGCTGCGACCCACCTGGGAATTGCGGTGATGGGCAGCGCCACGCTTTACCAGGCAAGGCTCACGCAGGGCTTGCCCGGTTTCGTCGGCAGTATTTTGGGGATGACCAACGATGCGGATAATGCCATTCAGTTCTCGCGCTCCACACCCGGCCTCACAACTTCTTTAATAGGCATGGGGCGCAAAGAGCACGTCACAGCGAATCTGAGACCAGCCTTGACTAACCCGACCCCGCCGCAGGAATGGAAAAAGCTCTTCACCTGGACAGAGCGGTGAGACTGGGATCTGACATTTGAGGTCTGACGCCTTCGGGATCGGGCGCGGTTACTTCAACTGCTGCAGCTTCTGGGTGGCGACCTGCGCCACTTCGCCGGTGGGATTTTCTTTTTGGATTTGCTCGTAGATGCGCTTAGCTTCGGCCGCTTGCTGTGTGGACTGGTAAGTAGCGGCCAATTCCATCTGCGCCGTTACCTTGCCAACGCTTCGCGTCGGCTTCTCGATCAGCTTGCTGTAGAGTTCAATCGCGTCCTTGCTGCGGTTCGTATTTCGGTAAACCACAGCCAGGGCCAACTTGGCGAGGGCTGCGAGGTCGTCGTTGTGCGAGCCGGCCACTGCCTTCAAATCGCGCTCGGCGGCGGCATTGTCACCGAGTTGCGAAGAGGTAAGGCCCAGAAAATAGCGGCCAAATTCAGCTGTACGCGTGTGCGGATAACGGTCCACAATGGCCTGGAACTGCTTTTGGGCTTCAGTGGTGCGATCCTTGGCTGACGCGAAACTGGGGACACCAGGTTCCGCCGCTGCGCCTGCTGCTCGAACCGGGCTGTCGAGCGTGCGCATCGCCTGGTTCAGCTGAATGCTGGCTTTCTGGTCCTGCTGGCCCAGGTAGTACCAGCCTCCCAAGGCAGCCGCGAGCACCACCACCAGAGCCAAGCTCGCAATGATGAGCTTGGACTTGTGTTCTACCGTCCAATGGACGGTGGCCTCCGCAGCCCCAAACGTGGCCCGGCTGAATTTGTCTTGCTTGAGTTGATGACGGGTTTCTGCGCGCACGAACTTCCCTTCTATGAAACTAGCTCTGTGGATTGACCGTTCTTGAGTCTAACACGATGGTGAAAGACCCGGTCTTGCGCTCGATATCTATGAGCCGCGTGCGGGAAAACCTCGGCGGGAAACTGGGTCTGAGTGGGCTCCGGGAAGGGCACGAGTTCACTCCTGCCGAACCACGCTTGAGCAAGCTGCGGCTTTTAGCCCCTGAGGTATAGCTTTGAACCCGATCTAATTCTCGAACTCCGAAATCCGTTAGTGCTTGTTTCGGTACGACCGAACGGGCCGCAGAAAAAGTCGCGACCGAGCGCGAACAAAAAACCCCAGGCGCCAGAGCGCAACCAGGTTCTCAGCGACCTGGCGACACGAGTGAACTCATGCCCTTCCCGTCTCGCGGCGGCCTAAGCTCAAGACGGATTCCAGCTACCGCGACGTCTCTTCCAGAATTCCCTGCTCCAGCTTCTCCTGGCACTCGATGCAGTGCCGTGTCCAGGGTACGGCCTCCAGGCGTTTGGCGTTGATCTCTTTGCCGCAGGAAATGCACTCCCCGAAAGCGCCCTCACGGAGTCGTTCCAGCGCGCCCTCCACCATCTGCAGCAGTTGACGGTCGTTGTTGCTCTGGTGAAAGAGAAATTCCTTGGTGTAGGAACTCGCGGCACGGTCTGCGATGTCCTGCGCCGAGTCCTCGTCCACGGTCCGACCATCCTGTTCGGTGCGGGTTACCATGCGGCGCAGTTCTACCTGCCGCGATTCCAGTCTCTTCTTGAAGTAGTCCAGTTTCTTTTTGTCCATGGATAATAACTTCGCGGCCCGCAGGCCGCGTCCTTGATGCGTCATCGGCAATTGGTCAAACGAAAATGATATGCGCTCAAATTGAGATGCGTCAACTGGCACAGAGGATTCTTCCGAACGTACCGCGCAAGCAACCGGGTTTGGCAACAGCGGGTACGGTTATCGTGGCAGGGGGTCGGGCATCGCCGCCAGCGCGTATCCCATGACGGCCATGGCCGCCGCGTTCTCCCGCAGCTCCTGCGGGACAATCTTGTCCAGGGTGTCAGCGGTGGTGTGATGATAGTTGAAGTAGGTGCGGCCATCCTGCAGCAGGCCGAAAGCAGGGACCCCTTGCTTGGCCAAGGGCTCGAGGTCGGCTTCCGGGCTGTCGCTGCTGGGCACCATCGCGTTTGCTCCGGAAGGCTGAAGAACATCCAGCACGGGTCGCAGCCGGGCCGCGGCTGCGGGGCTGATCTTGGCCCGGAATCCCATGGGATGAGAGGCTCCCAGGTCGCTCTCCAGCGCGGCCACGTGACTACTGATTTCCGAAGCATGCGCCTTGGCATAGTCCACATGGCCGCGCCCCAGGTTTTCTTCATCAATCCAGGCGATCACTCGCAGGGTGCGCTTAGGGCGCAGATGCAATTGCTGGATCAATTGCGCGGTTTCCATGGCGACGGCCACGCCTGCCGCGTCATCAATGGCCCCGGTTCCCAGGTCCCAGGAATCCAGGTGTCCGGAGACGATCACAATCTCTTCGGGATGCTCCGAGCCCTTTAGGTCTGCTATTACGTTGTAGGTGGTGACTTCTTCCGCGGTCTGGGAGGTCAACGTGACGTGCATGCGGACTTTGCCCTGAGCTGCGAGGTGAGCGATGAGGTCGGCATCCTCGCTGCTCACCGCTCCGGCTGGAATGTCGGCCGCACGGCTCGTTCCTGTGTGTGCCAAGCGATAGTCGGCGCCTCCCACGGACCTGATGAGCGAGGCCACAGCTCCCAGTGCCGCAGCTCTTTTCGCGCCCAGAACGCGGTAGACCACCGCTTCTTCGTATGCCTCCCCTGCAAAGCCTGCCGCTGCTTTCTGCTTGTCGAAGGCAAAGTTGTACAGGACGATCTTGCCAGCCACACTCTGCCTCCCCAGGCGATCAAGATCCGCAAAACTACTGGCCACGACGACTTCCGCGGTGATTCCCTGAGGCGGCGTGGGATGATTTCCGCCCAAAGCAGTCAGCACAATCTTTTGCGTGGTTCCCGGGGCTTGGCCGGAGTACTCCACCAGTTCGGCACTTTCAGCGCCGCGTATCCAGCGGCGTGCCTGCACCGGTTCCAGGCGAACATCCAGGCCGAGCTTTCGCATTTCTCCGGCAACATATTCGATGGCCGCCTGGGCCTGCGGCGATCCCACTGGACGCGGGCCGATATTCTCGCAGAGATGCGCTACCTGACGGTAGGCATAGTCGTCGGTCAAAGCGACATCGCGAAGCGCCGTCAGTTCCTGTATTAACGTTTGCGGCAAGTAGGCCGCCACCGGTTGTTCCCTTCGTTCGTAGTCGGAAGGGACAGGAGCATTCGGGTTCTGCGCAGCGGCAGATCCGGGAAGCACGACCATCAGCACCAGCAAGCAGCTCATGTTTCGCGTGCGGATCAAAGAACACCTCAATCGGGGATCACTTCGAATGTAGCACCACGCTAAAAAGTAGCGCCGGCATCCCTTCGACTTCGCTCAGGGCAAGCTTGCCCTCGGCGGTGGGGGCGGGACGCCCCCACGACAGCGCCGGGACAGCGGCTCTACGTCAAACAAGATAGCCGGGGCTTCATTGCGTTCCAGCCGGTGGCGGATAATCCGGCAACTTCTGTTTTGCGCCATCGGCACGCTTTACTTCCAGCTCGTCGAACAACAGTGCAGGGCTCACAACGCTCTGGGGCACGGGATCAAGCCGGTCGTCTACATCTATTTCCTTGCTTGCGGCTACGATGTTGTTGCGCAGAGCACGCGTGTCCAGGTCGCCAAAGACGGCTCCGCGTACCAGTTCCTCGCGACCGTCTTTGGTTGAGATGCGATAGAGCAGACGCGGGGTGAGCCGCGGGCCCAGGGTTTCCACGAAGTAGCCGTAGGGCAGGTTCCGCTGTTTGCACGCCTCGATCAGCTTCTTCTTGAGTTCATCGCTAGTGACTGCGCCGGAGGCCTGCACGATCAGGTTTCCCAGGTTCGACGTCGGCGGTCCTGTAACCGCGGCGCGGCCGTGACCGTTTGAGCTGGGGAAATCGCGGATGGGTTCGCGGCTGAGCAGGTAATTTACTAACTGCCCCTTCTCGATGAGAGAGATCCGGCTGGCCCTGACCCCTTCGTCATCCACCTGGTAGTTACCGAGCAAGGTGTGACCTCCGAAACTCGCGAGCGTCGGGTCGTCGACCACGGAAAGGAAGTCAGGCAGCACCCGGCTCTTGTAATCATTTGCCCAGTCGCCGAGGGTGCGGGCATTCTGGCCCAGCATCGGTCGCCTGCCCAACACATTCGGCCCCACCAGCCCGGCTACTACGCTGGCGGCGGCATCCGCGGACAATAACACCGGGCCACGATATTCTTCCTCGCTGACCGGCGCCTCGCGCAACTGCTTCAAAGTGGCCAGCAACTGCCGGGTGCGTGACAAGACTTCGGTTTTCGACGGCAGATCCTTCAACTCGCGGACCTGGTAGCCATGCGAACGGTCCAGACGCATGCCATCGGCTGCCTGGGTGTAGCCTCCGACATTCACCTGGTAGAAGCTGTCGCCGCTGCGCACGACCGTCCCTTCAGAGCTTACGAAATACCGGTTGGTGGCAGTAAACCGCAGGGAAGCATTGAGCGACTCCACCTGCGGGTCGCTCTTGTAAAGCGCGGACGCCTCTTCCAGCGTAGTGAGCCAGGGTTGTGGCGCAAAATCGAGCCGGACCAGCGGTCCCGTGAGCTGAACCGGGGGCGCGTGGGAAAAGTCGTCCACCGGTTGGTCCATGCTGAATTTCTCGAGTTCGGCCTGTTTGGCAGTCAACGCCTCTGCCGCCGCTTTGTAGGCCCGGTCGGTGCCCAGCCAGAGCTGGTGCCTGAGCACGGCTTCGTCGTCGTCGAGGGGACCCACATCGACCATGCCCTCGCCCGGGCCATAGTAACTGTCCTGTTTGTAGTCTCCCACTCGTACCACAATGCGCAGCATGCGGATTCGCGTCCGCAAAGAACTGCGTACAGCTCCGAAAGCCGCCTCGGCGAGATACTGATCGACGTCCATTAGCCGATAATCGATGTAATAAGGCGCCGACATATCCGGGAGCTTGAGCTGGTTTTTCGAGCGCTCCATCTCCGCCAGCATGGCGCGCAGCACGGGATCTTCGGCAACCGTAGCGTTTCCGCTTGCAGCCTTGCTTGGAGGAGCAGCGGCCGTCGCCAGCAGCAATGCACCTAGCACCGCTAGAGTGCGGGCGGACCGGATCATTGCTCGCCCCCGCTCTTTGAGGAGGGCTTCATGCCCGGGGTGTCCCACTCTGGCGGCGACAAGATCGGCCGACGGAGGCGCGAATGCGCCCGCTTCTGGACTTCCATTTCGGAGAACAGCATTGCGGGCGCTGCGGCCGAGACCGGCACGCTGCCCGACTCCGCGCCGCAGATGCCATTAAAAATTTCTGTCTTCTCTCCCGTGACCTCAATCCGGTTCAGTGCCGCCAATGGAGTCCCAACTATATCTACGCCACGCACCAACTCATCCGGGCGTCCGTCAGGATAAACTTTCCACACCAGCACGGGCAGGATCTGGAACGACTGCGGCAGCGAGCGCGTGGTCAGCGTGAATCCACCCTCAATGTCCTCAAAGTACAAACCGTAGGGCTTGCCTTGCTTCTTGATTTCGTCCACTAGTTTCTGACGCAGCTCAGAATCCCTGGTGGTGTGTGACGAGCTGACGATCAGATTGCCTTGCCTCCCAGTCGCCATCAGGCCGGCTTGTGCCCGGCCGTGTCCATTGGATTGGGAGAAGCCCTTCACCGGCATGCGCGACATCAGAAAGCCTTTGAGAATGCCATCCGTGATTACTTCCACGCGTTGGGCCGGCATACCTTCGTCGTCGTACTGATACCAGCCCCCCAGATCCATTCCGTTCAAGCTGCGCTGGGTGGGGTCGTCAATTACGCTGAGGAACTGAGGCAGCACCTGCTGGTTGACCTTTTTGGTGAAGGTCTGGCCTTCCTGATCGCCCCGCTGCCGGTGGCCCTCCAGGCGATGGCCCAGCACCTCATGAAAGAACACCGCCGCCGCCCTACCTGACAGCAGCGCCGGCCCATCGAACGGCTCCGCCATTGGAGCCGTCCGCAGCGCCTTCAGGTCGGAGGCCATCTTTGCAATCTTAGCCGCAATTTCCCCCTCACTAGGAAGACCATCGGGGGTGGCCGCCTGAAAGGTCTCTACCCGCAACAACTCCATTCCATCATCGGCGCGAGTCTCGGCTTCGATCATCAGCCGGATGATCGTTCCCGGGGTCGCCAGCTGGGCGCCCTCGCTGGAGACAAAGCGCATTTGCGTCTTCTGCCCCAGGACCATCACAGCCGAGGAATAAATCTCGGGGTACTTGCGGAAGTAGCCGGAATAGCGGCGTACCCGATCCTCCCAGTCCTTCTGGTCGAGATGAAACGCCGGCATGGTGTAGTCAAGATGGGTCTGTGGCTTTGCCTCGGCGAAGTCGGGGGAAGTATCTTCTTCCTGGGTGCGGACTGCCGCCGCGGTCTTTACGTTCAGGTAGCTCTGGGCGGCTTGACGATATTCCTCGTACGTAAGTTGCCATAGCACCCGCGCCGCAGCTTCCGGGTCATCCTGCAGAGGGACGGGCCCGGAGCTGATACCGGAATAACGGTTCTCCTGGTGGGTGTTGTCGAGCGCGGCGCTTCCCACCCGCATGGTGACCACGCCGGCGCGGCGGCGGAATTGGGTGGAATTCATCAGACCTCCGAGGCCGCCCACTACCACCGTCCCGTCCTGGTCGTACATCGAGTAGCTGGCGAAATAGGGTGCGGGATCCAGTTGCCCCAGCTTTGCCGTGGCGCGCTGCAGTTCCCGCTGCATGGTGGTGAGCAGGACGTCGTTGGTCTTTTCCGGGGTGCGGTCCGTGCCCCGTACCATGGGCGTAGACGAGAGGGGCAGCGCCAGGCCCAAGGCTAGGCCGCGGATGAAAGTCTTCATAGCAAGGGTAGACAAGTTTAACCAACCCGGCGTTCCAGAATAATAGCTTGTTGGACGCATATCGCAGGCGGTGGGGTGTCAATGGAGGTTTTCCATCACCACGCGGGCCTGGATTCCTCACAAAAAAAGCGGCCCCATTGCTGGGGCCGCTATTAAAAGAGGCAAGATGGAGGGTTGTTTCAGGAATGGCGATGCAGAGAGCCGATCCGGCGGCCGGAACGGCAACAAGAGAGATGTCGAGAAACACAGAGAGTGAAGGTCATTTCTTGTCAGCGGCCTCTTTTGGTGCTTCTTCACGTGCATTTGCACAACCAAAAAATCCGAACCACGCCGGCTGGCATCGGGGTGGGGGCAAACCTCTGCAAGATATGCACTTATGCTGGATCGAAGAACCTGGAAGAAAAAATCACGACCAGGGGCGAGAGAGGTTGAAATGCAGAATCCTGCACATTCGCTGCATAGAAGCTGACCTCGGGAGCCTGACCTCGGACGTCAGCTTGGGCGGTCAGAGATCAGAACACCGTGTTCGCGCCGAAGACAATCGAAAAAGCCGCGAGGCCGGGAAATCCGATGCCTGAGCTCTGACGCCTGAGGGTCAGCTTCAGGAGTTGCCTGCCACCATCCGCAGCTTGCCGGGCAGGAAATGATAAGGCGGCCATGGCCCGCTGATTGCCAGTTCGCAGTTCTTCAGCTGCTTGGCGGCGCTGCTATATCGGTTCTGATACTTCTCTATGGACTTGGAGTCAATCAGGTGGGCAATATCAATCAGCATTCCGTTGGAGTCGACTCGCTTACAACTGATCTCTTCTTCCAGCGGATTGAATAACTTGTGGACTTGTACGGAGAGCGCTCGCGCCTTGGTCCGGCGCTCGCGATCTTTGGACGCTTTTTCCCGTAACTTGATCAGGTATTCGCCGCCAACTGTATCCGGCAGCACCACTTCGGCCATAGCTTCGCGCAGGGAGCCATCCCGAACCAGCAGCTTCAGATGCATTTCTGCCTTGCCCCGCAGCCGGGCCACGCTTTGGCCAAAGGTGCGGCGATTGGCTCGCACTGCCTGGCGCAGCGCCTCGTCGGTGTCGAAAATCGTCCCAAACCGGAAGGGCAATACCGTTCCGTTCCGGAAACACACGCTCACCACGCGCGCGTGCTCCAGGACATTCGTCTCCCCGAATTGCACGTCGTCACGCTGATACTCGCTGACAACTATGTTGAATTCCCCGCTGGGATAGGCCAGGACGGCAGCTCCGTTCACTCCTTGAATGCCTTCCAGCAAGGAAGGACGACGAGAGCGCGTACCGTTGGATAGGGTCTGCTGTTCAGTGATGCAATAAGCGTACCACGCCATAAGGTCTCTCCGAACCTGGTGCGAGGCGAGTTGGGGTCACCCCACGCATACTATTGGGCCACTTGTTGAACCTTTGGAAGAAAGGGCGGTACTACGACGAGATCGGACGCTTACTGTCGCGTCCAGTGTGCATCTTACCTTGGTGCGGACTAAAAATGCAACCTTTTCGTTGCAATGGGCATCTGGCCAGAATCGTTATAGCGGCGGATTGGTTCAAAATCTCCCCGAAAACTGATTCGGCAGGCGAGAGTCGAGGATGGACTGTGCACGCCAAGCCGCATGGATCGCCAGCCGGGTCGCCGTCAAGCCACGGACAGGCCTATCTCACACCAGCTTAGGTCAAACCAGCCCAGGCGATGTTGGCAAGAGATCCAGCGGACGCGAAGGGCGACGAGGTGTGAAGCGATTCTGCGGCTTTTCTGGCGATGACCTGGTCGAGGATCAAGGGGATCTCAAAAATCGCGTAGTTCTCGTACCTTCCGACGTTATCGCGAAGCTGTCGGAGCCTATCCTTTTGCAGTAGTTGCTCGACTGTAGACCCGATCTCGCCGAAGTCTTGTACGACGATGCCAAGCCGCTTTTCCATCAGCCAGGTCCCGTTGTATCGCTCCTGAGGCATGGTACGTGAGTTGCGTTCTACGATCACCGGGAGGCCGAATTGCAGTGCCTCACTGATACTCCCGGGCCCGGCTTTGCCGATAAAAAAATCGGCCAGCGCCATAAAGTAGTCCACCCGGGTGGTGAATTCCTCGATATGTATGGGGTTGGTCAGCCGCAGGTTGCGTATTTTCGCCGCCAAATCAAGGTTGTGACCGCACAGGAAAATCAATTGGACGGGACTCGAACTCTCATCCAATCTTTTCCCGATCTCGATCATCGCGGCTGACCCGTGGCCCCCAAACATTACAATGCCGGTGGGCAAGTCCGGTCTCAATCCCAGCTTTAGTCTTTCCTGGGCGCGATCGATTCGGGGCTTGCGATAGAACGACGGTTTGAGGACCATTCCCGAAGTCTCGAAAATCCGCTCCGGCGCAAGCTTCATGGCAAGCGCCTGCTGTTTCGCGCGCTCGCTTCCGCAGATAATGTATTCCGACTCGCGCTCAATCCAGAAATTCGGCGGATAGTCAGCCAGGTCGG
Organism: Terriglobia bacterium; assembly: GCA_041498365.1. Lineage (GTDB taxonomy): Bacteria > Acidobacteriota > Terriglobia > Terriglobales > Acidobacteriaceae > JAIQFF01. The sequence goes on from JBGQIG010000075.1 coordinate 10,472, forward strand.
TAAGCAGGGTGACGAAGGCTGCGTGGGGCAGCTCTTCGCGAATGCTCTCCGCCAGGCAACG
>JBGQIG010000076.1:0-10488 GCA_041498365.1 Terriglobia bacterium
ACCAGACTCAGCCAGGCAAAGCTTTGGACGTGTCCAGCGGCGAAGGTCATGGCGGCAAACAGCACGATAGCAAAAGCGACAACGCCGTCCACGGAGAGTCGAGTGCGCACTCGCGGCAAGGCCGCTGCACCCGCCAGAGCGCCGAGGCCGAACGATCCCATCAGCAGACCGTAGCCGGTCGCACCATGCGGACGAGCCAGGATCGGCAGCAGCGCGGGCAGAGAGCTCGCCGCCACGCTGAAAGCTCCGGTCCGGATCAGGATGGACCGCACCAGTGGAGCGCCTCGAACGTAGCGCAGTCCAGCCACCAGGGCGTCCCAGACCCGGCCGGTTTCGACATGCTCGAAGTGCGGGCGCTTCCAGCGGTACAGAAAGAAGATCACGCCAAAGAAGGAAGCGGCATTAAGCAGGAATGCGACTCCCGAGCCCGCCGCGGCAATCACCAGGCCACCGAGCGCGGGGCCGACGGCGCGGGCGACGTTGAAGCCCACAGAATTCAGTGCTACCGCCGGAGCATGATTTTCGGGGCGAACCACCTCCGGCGTGATGGCCTGCCATGCGGGATCGTTCATCACCGCGCCCAGCCCGAGGATGAAGGTAAACAGCAACAGCGTCCACGGAGTGATGTGATGCTCGAGCGTGAGAATGCCGAGAACTCCGGCGGCTAGGACCATCCAACTTTGGGTGATGAGCAGGAATCGCCGCCGGTCGACCAGGTCCGCCAACGCGCCCGCGGGCAGGATGACCAGAAAAACCGGAAGCGTGGTGGCCGCGGTCACCAGGCTGACTTTTAAAGGTGACGTGGTGAGCTGGGTCATCAGCCAGCCGGCGCCCACGTTTTGCATCCAGGTCCCGGTGTAGGAGATTACAGCGGCGATCCAAAGCGAGCGGAACAGCGGTTCAGCCAGCGGAGCCCATGCCGAATTTGCCAGTTTCGGAGGCACACTCGGGGACATCGATGTTTTGACCGCTTCCGCCATAGTCAGTTGCTTGGGACTTCCTCCACATTGATCGGCATGCCGCCGAATGGCCATGAGCGATTCCGCCACGCGCGTACCAGGTAGATGGCGATGCCGGTGAGCAGGATGACCAGGGCGTAACGGACCTGCTTCAACGAGTTGGTGCGAGAGACCAGCACAAATATGAATCCGATGGACGCCAGCAGGGCGGGCAGGGGAAATAGCCACATGCGAAACGGACGCGGCAGATCAGGTTGCCGGATGCGCAACACGATCAAGCCAATCGCCTGTACCAGGAACTGCAGCGTAATGCGAATCACCACCAGCGCGGCGATTACATCGGCCAGGGCGAAGAAGCAAAAGACTACCGCCACTCCTCCCAGCGCAAGCAACGAAACGTAGGGAAATCGGTGTCGCGGATGCACTCGCGCGAACGCCCGAAAATAGTTGCCATCGAGGGCGGCAGCGTAAGGCACGCGGGAGTAGCCGAGCAGCAGCGAGAAAACCGACGCGAATGCTGTCCACATCACCAGCGCGGTGACTAGATTGGCGGCCCAGGCGCCGTAAATCCTTTGCATGAACACCGACACCACATACAAGCCGCGATTGGACTGGCCGGTCTGGGCGATTTCCTGCCAGGGAACTACGCCCAGGATGCTGATGTTCATCAACACGTATAGACAGCCAACCAACAGAATGGATAGCAGCAGCGCGCGGGGGATGGTTTTGCCGGGATCCTTCACCTCATCCCCCAGAAAGCAGACATTGTAGTAGCCCCAGTAGTCATACGTAGCGATAAGCATGGCGGAGCCCAGCCCGAGGAAGAAATTATTCGACAGGGTGAAAGCGCCCGGCGGAAAGCTGAAGGCGCGCGCGGCATCGAAGTGGCTGAATCCCGCGACGATAATCCAGCCCATGGTGACCAGGACGCCGGCCAGGAGCAGCTTCGACATCCACCCGATGCTGGTGATCTTGCGATAGAGCAGCATGACAGCGAGGATGACGATACCGATAGCGACGAACGTGGCCCCGGAGATCAGCCAACGTACTTGCAGAGTGCCGAGCAACGGGAGCTGCAATTCCCAGTGGTGGTCAGCAAATTGCCGTTCAAGTCCGGGCCAGAAGTATGACGCATACCCGGCCAGCCCGATGGCGCCCGACGCCACCGACAGTGGCGCGCTGAAAGAAAGCTGCCAGATGAAGAGAAAAGATATTAGCCGCCCGAGACGGCGCGAGCCGTAAATCTCGCGCAGGTAGCGATACGATCCGCCCGAGCCCGGCATGGCCGCGCCCAGTTCAGCCCACACCAGCCCATCACACATGGCAAAGATCGCGCCCAGAATCCAGCCCAGCATGGCCTGCGGGCCGCCCATCGCGCTCACGATCAGCGGTATGGTGATGAAGGGCCCCACCCCGATCATGTCAATCATGTTCAGAGCCGTGGCGCTGCCCACGCCGATTCCGCGGATCAGGGTTTGGGAAGCGTCGTTGGTCGTCCGGCCGGGGCCGTCGGTCGTCGGTCGTTGGTCGTTGGCAAAGACCATTGGCTTCACGGGAAAAATCGTGTTACGCGTAAACGGAAAGGACCGGTAGTGAAAACAAATGCAGCAAGGGATCGACCAGGGTTCAATAACCAGCGACTAAAACCAACGATCGTGACCAACCACTGTTTTCGGTACTGCCCGCCGAACCGAGGGCGAGACGCCCTCGGGACAGCCGGCAAGATGCCGGCGCTACTGGTATGCCAGCACAACCAGGCAGCTCGTAGAGACCAACAGCCGACGACCAACGACCAACGACCAAAGACCAACGACCAACGACGGTCCTAGTGTCCCGCAGCCAGCAAGTTCACGAACAACCGAATCGCTCCTGGTACACCGGCGGGCAACTGGCGGAAGAAGGCGTAGCCGGTGTAAATATACGTTCCCTTGCCGTATTGCGCCCGCAGCAGACCACCTTTGAGTGGTTGCTCGCCCGGATCATGAGATGACAGCAGGGGCTTGAAGTTACTGTCCCACTGATCCGCGAAGTACAAGCCTCGCTCCTGCACCCAGCCGTCGAAGTCCGCTTGCTGGATCGGGTTGGGATGGTGGAACACGCTGTCATCAGGGGCAAGGATTTCCACCGGAGCCTCTTCCACGGAAACCCTGCCCCGGCTCAGTTGCGCGGGGAACGGCGTGACGTGACCGCTATTGAAGTCACCGACGCTGGCGTTGTATTGCACGATCAGCGTGCCGCCGGCCGACACGTAATCCAGCAGCTTCTTGTTATTGGCCGCGACATCCTTCTGTGTGTCGTAAGCCCGGATGCCGAGAACAATCGTTCCGTAGCGCGTCAGGTCTTCACCGGCGAGCTTTTCTGCCGGAATGACAGTTACATCGATTCCGATCTGCTGCAACACAGTTGGAATTTCATCACCCGCGCCTGGAATGTAGGCAACTTTAAGGTCTTTCGGGACGTTCACATCCACAATGCTGACGCGTTGAACCGCTGGCTGATAATAGTAGAAACTGGCAAGGTCTTCGCGTGTGACCAGGCTGTAGCCTTCGCTGTATTCCGTCCCGCCTGAACTCAGCACCGCCCGAATTTGCGCCAGGCCTTCCTTCAGGCTCGCGGGAAATACACGGAACTGGAAATCCTGTTTTTCGTTGCGCTCATGAAAGTTCACCGCGAGTTCAGCAGGCTCCACGCGCCAGCTGGGAGGGATCTGCAGACGCAGGGTGCCCTTGGCAGGAATAGAGAGGTTGTAACTTACGCCGACCTTGACGTCGCAGCCGGGATCGCCTTTCGTCCGGATGGTCTGAATACCCGGTTCGAGCATCACGGAAAACGCGGGCACAACCGCCAGAGGACGCTTCTGCGGAGCATTCGCGTGGTCCAGAAAAGGAACCATCACCGGCGCCGAAATCTCGACTCTGCCATGAACTTTGCTGGGATTGTTGTTCCTGGGTCCACCCGAACTTGAAGGGTCAATGATAAACAGAGGATAGGTTGCGTGGGCACGCAACGAAAGCGGCGGAAATGCCAGAGTTTGATATTGCGGCGCGTCCACTTTATATGTAGCGTCCCGCTCAGGATCATCGCGACGCTGGAAAGGCCTGGTGTATTGAACGTGCTGTGGAACTTGCACTTTGAAATTGACGTAGAAATCTTTTCCGGACGCGAGGTCGATGATGTCGCCCTTGGCAATATGTTCTGACCAGCCGTCCCATCCGTCCAGCCAGATGTCTTCGATGTGAGTGGGACTTCGCAGATCGCGTGTACCGCTGTGAAATTTCACTCTGATTGTGAGCTTCTGTCCCGGAGAGACGAGGGTGAGGGCATCCGGTTCATGTGGAAGTGTTCCTTCTGGACCCGTCGATGGGATCACAGTCGCTTCCAGCGACACGTTGGTTGCAAGATTGAATGCCCTTTGGAGTTGCTCCGATTTTTCGTTCAATCGGGCCAGGACATCGAGCTTCGCGGCTTTGCTGACGTTGCTACGTTCCAGTTCACTGGTCGAGCCTTCAAACGCCATGAGGGCCAACCTGAGATGTTGTGTCACGGCGCTCTGATCTGTCTCGCTCTGTTCGGCAGCTTGCCTGACAGCTTGCGCAACCCATCCTAGCGACTGTCGGAGAAGTGGAACTTTCTTCTCTTCCTCCCCCAGCCGCGACGCCAGCCCCGGCAGGCTAGTATCCATGCCGTCGAAGAAGTCTTTTTCATGCCCATCTTTGTCTGTGGCGGGCGGCAGCATCGAGTCCACCAGCTTGTAGTAGGTGAAGCGATCCCCGGGCTCCACCGACCAGCCGCCCGCACCCTGCGAGAGCTGATGCCGCAAACCCTCCAGCGCAAACTGGATGTATGACATCCCCAGTAAGGGGTTCACGGCTCCTGTATTCAGCTTGATGGTATAGTTTTCCGCCGGGCACGTCATCGCGCCAAACCCACATACGTTTCCGATGTAGAGCTTCTTGGGCTGCCAGGGGAGCAAACCTTCCTTGATCTGCTCGGGAAACCGCGTCGGGTCCGATGCTGCCCGAAACGCTTCCCTGGTGAGAATTGCGGAAGCCTGATGATGTCCGTGTCCGTCGCGTTGCGTTCCGGAGAAGCGCGCAATCAGCACATCCGGGCGAAAGGTTCGGATGACTCGCACCATGTCGCCAAGAGCGATATCGTGACCACCCCACTTCTGGAAAGTTTCGTCCGGATTCTTCGAATAACCGAAATCCGCCACCCGGCTGAAACGCTGCTCCACGCCGTAGTAGCGATCCGAAGCCGTCAGTTCCAGCGTACGCAGCACACCCAGTACATCGAACAAATTGCTGCCGATCTTGTTCTGGCCACCCTCGCCGCGAGTGAGAGTCATCAGCAGCGTCGACACCCCTTTGCTGCGAGACTCTAGCGTCAACATGCCTCCGTCTTCATCATCGGGGTGCGCTGTGGTTTGCATCAGACGGGCCGTGGTCTGCAGACGAAGGAGCGTCTGTTTCAGGCCGGCTACACCCGTGTCCGCGGGCAGTGGATCAACCGGACTCGGTCGGCTCCCCGGAGCCTGTGCTGAGGTCGGGGTGGACAATGTGCCCAAACACACGAACAGGCAAAGGCTGAGCGTCCAGAGGACGCGAACGAGTCGCCTTGGGGAAAGGGCACACCGAGGGCGTACGCGCGGAGCTCCACGCCCAACATTTTTCATATCTATATCTATGGGATTATGCTTTTCGGGGATGAGCGGCAAGATTTTTCCTGGTTTTCCTCTTCTATATTGACTGTGCGGGAAGCGAAGAGTTAGCCGCCAACCGTGCGCCTATCCTACCTGAATCATTGGCCCTGCGGCGTGCTGGGTGTCTGAACGGCCCGCTGGCAATTGTGTGCCGCGGTCAGCAGATCGTCAAACTTCCGGTCGCTGTGCAGAGCTCTCAACAAGGGGTCGGAAAGCAGGTTGGAGTAGGAGCAGTAGTTCTGTTCAATTGCAGTCTTAAGCTGGTGAAACGCCGCTTCCTTCTTGCCCGCGTAGGCGAAAAGCGTTCCTTGATAATACGAGTTCTCAGGGTCGGGATCTGAAGGTCCGCTGGTTTCTGCCTCGCGTGCCATGCGGTCCAGTTCCGCTGGAGGCCGGAGACCGAGGCAGGCTTCCACCAGATCGCGGCGGTAGTGAGGAGCGTTGGCCATACGCTTCACCGCCTCGCGTGCCTCCGCCACCCTGCCCTCTCGCAGCAGCAGGGAAGGAGTAGCGTAGTTGGCCCATTCGGAGCCTGCATCCAGCTGGATAAAATCACGCGCCCGATCAAACCTGCCGAGCTCCATGAAGGCCCAGGCGCAGGAGCGGAACGAGTAGTTTCCTGGAGCTAGGGTGATCGCAGTATCGCATTGCCGCGCTGATTCCTCGAGCATGCCGGCGTAGCGCTGAACATAGCCCAGAGTGAAGTGAACCTGGGCATTTTCGGGTCGCCGTTTGACCAGGTCCATCGCCGCCTGATAAGCCTTCCCCAACTCTCCCCGGTCGACCCGGTTGACGATGAGTTGAGAGGCTGCGGCGATCAAATTGGGATCAAGAGCCAGCGCGCGTTCCAATGCAACGTTCGAGTGCTGGAACATCTGCTCTCCACCATTCGAGTAGGTGGAGTCGTAGTAATAACGCTGGCCCGCCTCCGCCCAGGCGGGAGCATAATTCGGGTCCAGTTCCACCGCGCGTTCCAGAGTCTTGATGGCTTCGCGATTGGGGGCGGAATCGTGAGACAACGCCACGCTGCGCAAATAAAGCTCGTAGGCCTCCTGATTGCTTGGCCGGGTGCTGGCTTCCAGAAAGCCGCCCGCCGCGCCCAGCATGGGGAGCAAACCCTGACGGACCTGCTTCGCAAGTTGCTGCTGCACGGCAATCAGGTCCTGAGTGGAACCACTCAGATTGGTTTGCCATACCAGCCGGTCGTTGCCGCTCTCGATTGCCTCCAACGTGACCATGAGCCGGTTTCCCTGCTTCTGGAAGTGCCCGGTCAAGACGGTGGCCACATGAAGCTCGCGGCCCACTTGCTGAGGGTCAAGGTCCGCGTTCACGTACTTTCTGGTGACGCTGGAGGGACGAACATCCAGGGTGCGCGAATAGGTGAGCACGTTGGCGATTTCGTCGGCCAGCGCGAAGCGCAGATAGTCAACGCTGAAGTCGCCATTGAGGTTCTGCAGCGGCAGCACCGCGATGGTGTTGCTGCCCGCTGCTGTAGTCCTTCCGGCGCGATGTTTAAGCCACCATGTGCCCACCGCAGCCAGCACGGTAATCAGCAAGGCAGTCACTGCGAGCAGAAGATAGCTTTGCGGCTTGCTGGAGGTCTGGAAGGTCTTGGTGACCACCCGCATGGGCGAGGACTCGCGCGGGCCGGTCCTGGTCAACCCCGATTCGGTTTCTTTCTTCAGACGCTGCAGGTCGGCCTTCATCTCCGCCGCGTTGGCATAGCGCTTGCTGCGATCCTTTTCCATCGCCTTCCCGATAATGCCTTCCAGCTCGGTGGGAAGCGCCGGGTTCAAAAGCACCGGTGAAGGTGGTTTCTGGTTCAGAACAGCGTCCAGGGTTGTGATTACATTGTTGCCGGCGAAGGGTTTTTTCCCGGTAGCCATCTCATAGAGCACCACCCCGAAGGAGAAGAGGTCGGTTCGCGGGTCGAGCTCCTCGCTGCGCGCCTGTTCCGGCGACATGTAAACCGCGGTTCCGGGAATCACACCGACCGCAGTCAGCGAGTCCTCGACCGGAGTCTCTTCGCTGGTTGCGAGCCGCTCATCCCGCAATAGTTTGGCCAGGCCGAAGTCGAGGACCTTCGTCTGTCCCCCCGTAGTAAGGAAGATGTTGGCCGGCTTGATATCGCGGTGAATGATGTTCTTGGCGTGGGAGGCTGACAGCGCGTCTGCGACCTGTATGCCCACGTCGAGCAGGTCATCGAGGTCCATGGGCTTGCCCCGGATGCGCTGCTTCAGGCTCTCCCCTTCCAACTTTTCCATGACGATGAAGGGGTGGCCGTTATGATCTTCGACTTCGTGGATGGTGCAGATGGAGGGATGGTTGAGCAGGGAGGCGGCCCGAGCCTCGCGCTCGAAGCGCTCCATGGCTTTGGTGTCTCCCGTCAAATTGTCGGGGAGAAACTTTATGGCCACATGGCGGCCGAGCCGGGTGTCTTCCGCCTCGTAGACCACGCCCATACCCCCGCCACCCAGTTTGCCCAGGATACGATAGTGAGAGATGGTCTGGCCGATCATGGTACTACCGGTCGAACTTTGGCTGGGCGCTTGGCGGTTCATGGGGAGGCTCAGCCCCCGTAGGCGGTAATGTTAGGCCGCGGGTCGCGTCTGGTCAACTACGATGAAGAGGGTTCCGGGCCCTCCGTCTGGCACCCCGATTCCCGGAGGGTGAGACAGTCCTGGACAGCCTTCGGGACGGCCCGTCTACGCAAAGCATCCCGCCGAAGAGCCTACCCATTCCATGTTGCGGTTGTGGTCTACGCCCATCATTAGCCCTCGTCCCATACGGACAATAGTCATTACCGGCTGCAGTTCCTCCATCCAGATATACATGATGCGTACCTCCGCTTTGTTGCTGCCAAAGGGCGTTTCCACCACCGGTTCAAAATGCATGCGCTCCTGGAGAATGTACTGGGATCGCTGCTCTTTGGGGATCGCTGCCAGATCTTGAGGTGTGAGATTGATGATTACACCCAAGCCGGCAAATGAGAAAAGTGGCTTGACCACATAATTCTCCAGATCCTTCGGTATGTGGTCCATCCGGTCGAGAATCCAGGTCTTGGGCACGCATTCATGGTGCAGATACGGCAGCGAAAACTTGCTCATGCGGAAAAACCAGTTGGGATGCCCGGCCCACTCTACCTCGACGTCGTCGGTAAGGTGGAAAGCGGTCTTGAGGTCCTTGCGTATCATTTCGTCCACGATGGCTCGATTGTAGATGCGCACAATCGGCACCCGTTTGCCCCCGTTTTCGTAGAACAGGAACTTGCCCACTTTCTTGACGTCCGTAATTGCGACCGTCTTTATCCCCAGCAGTTTCTCCGTGAGCAGGAAGTCGGGCAGGGTTTTCTGCTGCAGCGGTTCGATTTCCATCAGGATGACCTGGTTCGGATCGTGATCGGCCACAATGGCGCGCCGCAGCAATGTCTTGTAGCTATCCCAATCCAGCCCACCCAGCAAATATTGCAGGTTCGGGTCCAGATCGAAAATCTCCCCGTATACCTGCGAGAGCATGGCCTGGTAGGCGTAAAGGGAAGGGAAGCCTTGCAGCTCCACCAGCTTGGGCTGCAGCGTGCCTGACTGATCTCGCACCAGTCCAAAGTCCACCTGGACGAAGAGAGGGCGAGCGGGTTCGTGAGGGACGCTGAACTCAGCGGGGATCGCCTCGAAGGAGGCTTTGCGGTACTCGATGCCGTTAAGCTGGTGGATCAGTTCCTTGCCGTAGTCAGACATCTGCTCCAGCAGGGCCTTGGGCAGAAAGCAGGGCGTTTCGCAAACCCGGAACTTGACCGGTGTTCCGCAGCGCTCTTCCATGACCTTGAGTAGCCGCTGATATTTTTCCGGCGTGAAGTTCGCGTTGAACTGCTGTCGAAGGGCAGGAATCATGATAACGCCGACTTCTGCGAAAGCGCTCTTTACTACCTGTCATCCTGAGCGGAGTGGCTGCTTCGCTACGCAAAGCGGCTACGCAGTCGAAGAGCCTGCCCCGAGCGAAGTCGAGGGGACCCCTATACCCGACACTAGGTCAGCGGTCTGCGCCAGCACTCTCCCCCGAGCGCCTGAAAACCTAAGCTTCCAACAAGAATTGACCGTTGCGCATGATCTGCGCGCCATCCACCCAGATGTCGAAATTCCTTCCCACCACATCAATATGAGTGGAAGAGTACCACTGCGCCCCGGTATGCGCACCGTAGGGATTGCCAAACGCAATGTGTACTCCGGGGTATTTCTCGTCCTGCAGGATTTGCCCGATCACGTCCTTCAACTCAACATTCGTGCCGATGGCAAACTCGCCCACGCGATCGCTGTTCTCGTCGGTATGGGTGTAGCGCCAGAAGTCGTCTTCCAGTTCATGGTTGGCCGAATGGGCCTCGGTCAGGCGATTGCCTTTCACGCGAATAGTCAGCGGATGCTCCCGCAGGCTGCCAAACTTGGCACAAAGCCAGTCGCCCACCACGCCATCGATTACAAATGTCCCGTTGACCTCGCCTGGAGTTGTAAACACCTCGCCACCGGGCAAGTTGCCCCATTTGTCCGGGCTGATAATGCCGCTAGTCTTGAGCCAGCGATATTGCGAGTTGAGGTCAGCCGTCAGATCGGTCCCGGCGGGAGTTTTGGCCCGCACCTGCTTCGCTTTCCGCACCGTTTCCACCACCCGGGTACTGATCCGATCCACTTTCAGGAAGTCCGCTCGCATGCCTTCCATCATGATCTGACGGTTGATGTTGACCATGTGGGCGTGCCGGATCTTGCGCCGATTCACCACGTCAGTCATCTGCATTCGCGACCGCAGTTCATTGGCCTGCGCCTGCACCGCGAAGATGCT
>JBGQIG010000077.1:0-10447 GCA_041498365.1 Terriglobia bacterium
AACAAATCCCGCCTACGGGTGGAACAGCCGGTACCCTCAAGTTCACCGGCAAAGAACGCGACAGTGAATCCAACCTCGACAACTTTGGGGCTAGGTACGATTCGTCGAGCCTCGGTAGGTTCATGAGTCCCGATCCACTGCTAAACAGCGGGCGACCGTGGAACCCTCAAACCTGGAATCGGTACGCCTACGCACGAAACAACCCGCTGAATATCGTCGATCCGACTGGACTCTATGATCTGGTGAACAACTGCGCCTCAGAGAACAAAAAGTGCAACAAGCAATTCCAGCAGCACGCGAAGGACTTGAAGAACGGTCTGTCAAATCTGCAAAACCAACTTAAGAACGTAAAAGACCCGGTACAGAAGGCACGGCTGGAAAAGGCATTAGGGGCGATTGGAACCGAGGGCGATCACAATGGAGTCAATGTGGGTTTCGGAGCAACCAAGGGCGGAGGGGCTGGAGAGACTCTTCCTGTGTACAACGAGCAGACCGGCAAGCTGGGCTACAACGTTACGCTCGACCCGAGCATGATCACCAGCCAAAACGAATACGCAGTTGCTGGTGCACACGAAGGCACGCATATCGATGACATCGGCAATCCGATGTACAACAATCCTGCCACGACACTGAGCGACTTCTCTCTAGAGTATCGGGCCTATCAGACTTCCATCTTTGCCACGTCGGCGCTGGGCGGGTCTGGGCTGTCGATGAAGTACGACGGTAAGAGTTACGAACTCTGGAATGGCAGTTGGGCGCAGGTGGACAAGAACATCACCAACTTCGTTACAAAGTTCCACGATCAAAGTGGAAAGCCGAATCATCCAGAAACGACGCCGCATAACCCGTGGCCGAACTGAGGTGCTTTATGACTAGGAACTTTCGGTGGCTAGCTTTCATGGTAGTGGTCCTTTTGGCATGGGCTGCAACGGCTCAAAACTTGAAAGTGGCTCTGCCGATGGTAGCCGGTGCCACAGTGCCGCTGTATCCGCCACTGGCACGTGCGGCCAACGTGCAGGGTGTTGTTCACGTGAAGATCACCACAGACGGGCATCGCGTGATTGCTACGCATGTTGAGGACGGGCACAAACTCTTAGCCACTGCTGCCGACGACAATGCCCGAACATGGCAGTTCGCGACTCACGACCCGACGACGTTCACTGTGACTTACCGTTACAAACTAGACGCCAAGTTGAAGGGCAACCCCAATAACCCTACGGTCATACTCCGCCTACCGACTGAGGTGGAGATCTCCACTGTGCCCATGGTGCTCGATACAGCTGCCGCGAGCGCTACGCCTACGACGCACTGACCTACATGTGCGACTACCTCAGTCCAACATGCGCTTTTGACCTACAATGTTCTGTTCAGACTAAACTCGGGGACAGACGGGACGTTCCCCAGTTTTTTGAGACTAGGCAACAAAGGCGAGTCCAGGCTACTGGGGATCGGTGGAGGACTTCTTGGGACGGCCTCCCTTGCGGGGGCCGAGTAACCGCAAGGTTGACTTTTCTAGAGCCGCCACAAAATCGGGTGTGCCCAGCGGCCGGCCCGTGTGGGTGCATTGGCGTAGCGCGGTCAGATCGGTTTGCGATTCTCCGGCGGTAAGATACTAGGAGGAAATCGGGGACAAGAGGAAATCGGGGACAGACGGGACGTACCCCATTTTTGGGCCCGATATGAGGGCGGGTGGCCCACATCTCCGCGTGAAGTATAACTCTGAAGAGGATCACAAGCTTTCCATCTTGGGTGCCCCACCTTTCGTGCTGTTCGAAAGGTGGGATCCGGCCCGAAGCCACGGACCTTCGCTGGGATCACGCATCACGGGACTCTGCTGGGGAGGACGAGAAAATCCCCACTGGATGGTGGGGGATGTGGAATCCCACCTTTGCACAAAACGCAAAGGTGGGCCACCCGTCAGATAATCGTAGTGGAACAGAACGCTGGTGGTGGCATGCGCGATGGTTGGCTTGATCCGCGTGGGTTTTGGATTCACGTCGGAGCGTGAGTCCAAGACTCGGTGGAGCTCATCTCACAGAACGCCCCAGCCGGATAACGCCGATCAAGTCGTGCGGATTGGCTCGAGGCAGAACCTTTTCACGGCGAAAATGCCAAGCACGACGAAAAGCACCAGCACGATAAGCTGCGTGATCAGGAATGGCGGCTCGGACTGCGTCGGAGCCAACGCTCTGAGGGCTGGCGCCTTCTCGAAAGCCTGCACGACCAGGACGAAGACATTGAAATAGAGAGCAACCACAGCGCCGACCACGTAGAGCCACCGCCAGGCGCCAGCGAGGTGAAAGGCGTAGCGTGCCAGGATTGCAACCGCCAGCACCACAAGCGACAGGATGCCGACCTTATGGGACGGCAAAAAGTGATCGAACGGGAAGCCGAATCCGGTCACGCTGGTCAGCACTGTGCTCACCAGAAAGAGCGCGGTCCAGCCGTCGAGCGGCTTCGCTTTGAGCAGCCCGAACACGACAACCAATCCCGAGCCGATTCCTATCAAACTCACCACCACGTGCAGCAAGGTGTATGTCGCTGTCGTCATGCCTAAAATCATGAGGTGCATCCCTTCAGAGCCAGTTGATGTTACGACGCGGCGCCGGAACCTGTCCACACAGGTCTGACACAGCGGCCGACTCCCACAGAACGACTCGCTGCCAACTCTTGACACGCATTGTCTCTCTGATATTCTCTCCGCCTATTCTCGTCCGAACGATCAGTGGGACAATGCCCTGCAGGCGGGCGGACCAGCCTAGACGGAGGAAGACCCCCGCCCAAACAGAGCTTGGACGGGGCACCCTCGGGAGTCGACTGGAGTTTTGCAGGCCTTTTGGTTATGCACCTACTCATCGTTCTTCGCCATCCCTTTGAGCTCTGGAATTCGCCGGCCTGGCTCGCCTCGCGCATTCATGAGGACTTCCCGACCATCGAAGCGGTTCAGCGATCCAGCTACGATGGAATTGAAGACGATCTCCGCGACGCCGAGGTGGTCATCGCATGGTCGCTCCGTCCGGAGCAGCTGCGAGCGGCTCGGAAGTTGCGCTGGATTCATTCGCCGGCCGCCGCCGTCCACCAGCTGATGGTTCCAGAAGTGGTCAACAGTGACATCATCCTCACCAACAGCAGCGAAGTCCATGGTGGCGTCGTGGCCGAGCACGTTCTGGCCTTGGTCTTCGCGCTGGCCAAGCGTCTACCCCAGGCGGCCCGCTTTCAGGAGAAACATGTTTGGGGACAGGAGGCCCTGTGGCTCGGGCGCCCTCGACCGCGGGAAATTGCCGGTGCCACGCTCGGACTCATCGGTCTGGGCAGCATTGGACGGAGAGTCGCAAAGGCAGCCTCCAGCTTAGAGATGCGAGTTATCGCGGTGCGCGAGCACGTCGAGAAGGCAATCCCTGAAGGCGTACAACAGGTTTTCGCTTCGGCACAACTCGACGAGCTACTCTCGCAATCCGACTACGTGGTGCTTGCCACACCGGTCACACCCAATACAGTCGGGCTGATCAACGCGGCTCGCCTGGCCAAAATGAAACCGGATGCCTGCCTGATCAACGTCGGTCGAGGTCCGCTGGTCGATGAAGCGGCGCTGGTCCATGCGCTGCGTGAGCAAAAGATCGGTGGCGCCGCGTTAGACGTCTTCGAAAAGGAACCGTTGCCCGCCGACTCACCGCTATGGGACCTGGAGAACCTGTTCATCACCCCGCACACCGCGGGGATCACGGAAAAACTCTGGGACCGGCACTACGCGCTCATCTCTGAAAACCTGCGCCGCTACCTGCAGGGGCAGCCGCTGCTCTCGGTGGTCAACAAGAAACAGGGCTATTGAAGAGAAGTCGGTTGTTAACTGTTGAACTCGCAATTTCCTGGTAATTCCAGGCAAAACAAAACCCCTCATGCCTGAGGGGCTCTGTCCAGCTTTGGTGTGGACGGCGGCGAGCTGGGCGGTCTGCGCGGCGGGCGCCTATTTCAACTTCTCGAACTCCGCCTTGGCTTCTTTCAGGATGGGGATGTCAGGATCGGCATTTTTCCAGAGGGCGAAGAAGTCCTGATATGCGGTGCGGGCCTTGGAGGTATCGCCGGAGAGCGCGTAGGCGTGAGCCAGACCGAGATGAGACAGCGTACCCAAGGGGAAGTTCTGCACTAGCCCTCGGTGATCCACGATCTTTTGGAACTCCACTACTGCCTGCTTACCTTGTCCTGCCTTTAAGTAAGCCAGCCCGCGGAGATAGGCTGGGTACATTGTTCCCAGCTGAAACGGGAGCGGCGCCGCCAACTCGTAGGCTGAGGTCAAGTCCAGGGACTCGATAGCCCGTTGGGCGTTGCCCCGGCTGAGTTCCACCGCCGCTCGAATCGCCGGTAGCCAGTAGCCCTGGATCATCTGGTCCCGCGGGGACTGCTGGTTGATTGTTTCAGCCAGCCTCTGCGCTTGCGCGGTGTCTCCAGCGGCCAACGCTAAAGCCGCCAGCACTTCCACATCGCGTCCCGGGGCCAGAACCAGAGCGGCCGTCGCCGCCTGGCGTGCCTTGGCTGCATTGCCGAACTCAGTTTCTCGCAGGGCTGCATTCACTTGCCAGATCGCGGCGGTCTCCCTGGCGTCGTTGCGCTTGGCCGATTCCACCGCACGTTGTGACAAGTCGCGTGCTCTGGCGAGCTGGCCGGAGGAGGCCTCGGTATCGGACTGCGCGGAGAGCAGTATGTCCTCGCTCCCTGGTTTGCCGGTCGCCCACGCTACCTCCTGTTGCATGGCGGCATTGTCATTCTGGAGAAAGGCCAGTTGGTAATGGGCTTCGTGGAGATATGGACTATCCAGCTTAAGCGCCTGCGCCTGATCAAAAGCAGTTTTGGCCTCATCCAACCGATTCAGGGGAAGGTAGAAACTGACGAGGTTGCCGTACCCGATGACATCCTCGGGACTAAGGCGAACATACTCCCGGGTCTCGGCCACAGCTTTTTCATGCTGTCCCATGTAGGCGTAGTTGTCCCCCAGGTCGAGGTGTGGCGTATCGTCTCCGGGGTAGGTCTGGATCCACTGGGCATAGATCTGGTTAGCTTTGTCCAATTCGCCGGTGACGGATGCGTAGTAATTGGATTCGATGTAGAAACGTTCGCGCTCGCTCACTCTATCGCGAAGCTCATACGACTTCTTGTAGTTGGCGATGGCCAGGCTGGCTTGACCGAGATTGCCGTAAGCCGTGCCCAGCGAAGCGTAGGCGCGAGCAAAGTTCGCATCCAGCTCTACTGCCCGCTTATAGAGTGGAAGGGCCTCGACATCGCCCTTTTCCTGTTTTGTTCTTTGGCCCAGGGTGTAGGCTTTCAGAGCTTCCAGCGAGGACGTGGTGGCGGCATCCAGTGGTTTATTGAACTTTTGTACTGATGCCAGAGATTCTCCCAGTTTCTCCCGCAACTTGTTTCCCGCCTCTTCGAGCGCCTTTAACACTTTGTCCCGGTTTTCGGCTTCGGCCTGAGCTGCGGCCAGCGAGTCTCCGGTCTGGCAGTTCACCGCTTGCAGTCCGACCAGGTACTGGCTCCCCACATTCGCGACCGAGCCTGCCAGCAGCGCCTTACCGTTGATGCGCTGACAGATCTCTTTCGCCACTTCCCGGGTCACGCGCACATTCCCGCCGCGGTTCATCAGTTTCAGGGTGGCGTTGACTCTTTCCTCGGGAAGCACGTTCAGAAATGGCGACTGCTCTAACTGGATGGCAAGCGCCTGCTTCAGCGTGTCATCAAACACGGTATCGCCGGTCGTGTTGGCGAAATCGGCCAGCACGATGGTGTCCTTCTCGCCGAGCCGTTGCGTCTGCCGGGAGCGCAGATACAAACTGCCGGCGATTGCGGCGGCGACAACCACCACCGCAGCCGAGATCCGAAGCTTGGACCACCCGCTCTGCGTTGGTTCCGAAGCCGGCTGCTTCCAGGAAGATGCCGTCTTGTGTTTGCCGCTGGAAGGAGCACTCCCAACGACATCTGCGCCATCTTCTTCCACGGCACTCGTTGCTGCCGACCGCCTGGTGTCGGTCTCCCGCTTCAGCCGCTTCAGGTCAGCCCGCATTTCGGAGGCGTGCTGGTAACGCAGATCACGATCTTTCTCCAACGCTTTGTTTACGATTCGTTCGAACTCGGCTGGCAACTCGGGATTCAGCCGCACGGGAGCGATCGTGGCACGGTTCAGAATGGCGTCGAAGATTACTGCGGTGCTGTCCCCACGAAAAGGCTGTTGTCCGGTTGCCATCTCGTACAGCACGGCTCCGAAAGAGAACAGATCGGTGCGGGCATCGAGTTCTTTCGCCCGGGCCTGCTCCGGCGACATGTAAGCCACGGTCCCGACCGCGGCGCCGGGACTGGTGAGATTGGTGCCCACACTTCCCGAGTTCGTGTCCTGCGCAGCCGCCTGACTGGCGGAGCTTTTCGCAACTCCCACTTTGGCCAATCCAAAGTCGAGAACCTTGGGATGTCCGCGCCTGGTGACAAATATGTTTGCCGGCTTAATGTCGCGATGGACGATGCCTTCGCCGTGGGCGGCATCCAGGGCATCCGCAATTTCGATGGCCAGCGAGAGCAGGGTCTCGTTGTCCAGCGCAAGGCCGTTGATCATGTGCTTCAAGGTGACCCCATCCATGAACTCCATCACGATGAAGGTACGGCCGTCGTGCTCCCCGAAATCATGAATGGTGCAAATATTGGGATGGTTCAGCGCGGACGCTGCCCGGGCTTCACGGCGAAAACGCTCCAGCGCCTGGGGATCTTTGGCTACATCGTCAGGAAGAAACTTGATGGCAACCGATCGGCCCAGGTTGGTGTCCTCGGCCTTGTAGACGACACCCATCCCGCCACCGCCGAGCTTGTCGATAATTCGGTAGTGCGAGATCGTCTCGCCGATCACAGGACAGTTATCTTAGGGCGGGTAAAAGGGCAAGTCAAACCGCAAAAAGCGGGCCACGGATGTGCACGGATTCACCCGGATAACGCGAAAGAATGTTTCTTAATCTCTAATCCGTGGGAATCCGCAAGAATCCGTGGCCCAGGTTCTAAGCAGCCGCGGCGATTCTGCGGATCAGATCTTCCTGTTCGGCTTTACTCTCGGCACCGATGGTGAAGGCGTCAAGCACGCCCAGCGACAGCGCGTATTTCAGTGCTTCGTCCTGGCGCGAGCGCATGTCTCCCTGGCCCAGAATCTTCATGCCGATAATCCCCTTTCCGGCGGCCTTCATTTCGCGCAACACACTCACCACAGTGTCGGGTTCGGCATCCATGTGCGAACCGATTGGGTTAATGCGTGCCAAGTCAACTTCGACCCAGGGAGACTTGGCTGCGGCGCGCAGCGCCTCGATGCTGTGGCAGGAGCAGCCATGGGCTCGAATTATCCCCTTTTCCTTCGCCTCCGAAAGTACGTCCATGACTCCCCGGTAGCGCTCGGTCCAGTCGCTTTCGGTGAGGCAGTGCATCAGGCAAATATCCAGATAATCGGTTCCCAGTTCCTTGCGGAAACGGTCAAGATCAGCGCGGGCTCCTGCCGGATCGCGTGCCCAGCTCTTGGTGAGCACGGTGACCTTGTCACGGGGCACGTGCTTTAGCGCCTCGGCGACATGGGGATGGCTCCCGTAGGAGTCGGCGGCATCAAAGAATCGCAGGCCATTGTCATGGCCATTGAGCAGAAGCTCGGACAAGCCCTTCACCCCAAGCGCGGTTTGATGCGAGTGATGTCCGCTGCCCACCGTGCCTGTTCCCATGGCGAGGCGGCTGGTCGTGATATTGGTCTTGCCAAGCACCACCGTGTCTGCCGCAGTGAATTTGCGCGGCAAGGGAGGCAGCGCTCGCGCCGTCAGACCCAGGCCCCTGGATCCCAGCCAAGCCGCTCCCACTCCGCAGGTTGCGCCGATGATGAAGTCTCTGCGCTTCATGGTGTCTCCTCGTGCCCGAGATCTATGGTCACATGTGGTTGGACGAAACGATCATTGTTTTGGATATCATTTAGAGTTTTGATATGACGTTTGCCAGGTCGCAGTCGCTATTCCAATAAACGCTACCCCCATAGCTTGACGAATTCAAGCCTGAGATCAGGCACGGCCTGGCTTGAGAGAAAGCTCGTGTCGTGCCAACGTCAAAGATATTCCCCGCATTTCTACAGTCTTTTCCTTACGTCCCCGATCCAAAACCGTGCAACTCTTCGGCCACAATCTGGATCAGAGTAGCGTCGTTAGGCTCAGGTTACTCTCATTCCACCCACGAGGTGACTTATGCTGTGGACGATTTTTGTGATTCTGTTGGTTCTGTGGCTGCTGGGATTAGTAAGCTCGTACACGTTGGGCGGGTTCATCCACATCCTGTTGGTCGTGGCCGTCGTGGTACTGCTGATTAACCTGATCTCGGGTCGCAGGCCGGCACTCTGAAACCCAAACCAGAACCTCAGGCGAAGCACATTATCGGGCCTGTGTTGTGAAAAATCGAAACTGCTCCTTAAGGAGGAACCGTTGAAAAGATCACTGTTTGCAATTTTGCTTAGTCTAGCCACATTGCTTGGCGGCATGGCCTGGGCCACTGCCGAAGAGGATTCTGTCGAGCGTCTGCAAAATTCGGCTAATGTCCTCAAGGAAATCATGGCCGCGCCGGATAACGGCATACCCGAAGAGGTCCTGGACGATGCGAAATGCGTGGTAGTAGTTCCGCACCTGATCAAGGCCGGCTTCATTGTTGGCGGCAAACACGGCCGCGGGGTCGCCAGCTGTCGCACCGCGACCGGCTGGAGCGCTCCCACCTTCGTTTCAGTCGGCGGCGGAAGCTGGGGACTGCAGATCGGTGCAGAGGGTATTGACCTGGTGATGCTGGTAATGAACGACAAGGGTCTGCAGCACCTGCTGTCCAGCAAGTTTCAGCTCAGCGGGGAAGGCTCCGCAGCGGCGGGTCCGGTCGGACGCCATGCGTCGGCTGGCACCGACTGGAAACTGAACTCCGAACTGCTCACGTACTCGCGTTCCAAAGGCGCGTTTGCCGGTCTGACCCTGGAGGGCGCGGTAGTCGAACAGGACTCCGATTCGACCATTGCCATCTATGGCAAGGACGTGCCGTTCCGCAAGGTACTGATGGGTGGTGTAAAACCGCCAGCGCCGGCCGCACCATTCATGGCAGCTCTCGCGATGGCCGGCCATCAGGCGGCCGCGCACGAAGCCAGGCAGGAAATAAAGGACGACAAGAAATAAGAGAGGTCTGGCATCACCGTTTTACTCAAGCCCCGCCTCGCGGCGGGGTTTTCTTTTGACAAGGTAAAAACGGACATTCCCAGTCCGCGACCAGTTGCGACAGTCTCCCCGGTGGGTAAGAATGGATACATCATGAACCCAGTCGAACATTACATCCGTCTCTTCGCTTACGACGCTTGGGCCAATCAGGAAGTGCTGGCAGGGTTGCGGAGGGCGCCTACGCCTCCGGCACGCGCGTTGAAATTTGTTGCTCATATTCTAGCCGTGGAGCGCTTGTGGCTGGAACGGCTCGAAAATAAGGCGCAGAGCGTTCCAGTTTGGCCGGAGTTCGCACTCGAAGAGTGCTGGAGACAGGCGCTGGAATTGTCTGGGCTATGGAAGACGTACCTGGCGGCGAGCAGTGAAGCCGATCTGGCGAAGGCGGTCAGCTACAAGAACAGTCAGGGCGAAGAGTGGAGTAGCCGCAAGGATGACATCTTGATGCACGTGGTCACTCACTCGGTCTATCATCGCGGGCAGATTGCGACGGATATGCGCGCCGCCGGATTAACCCCGGCATATACTGACTATATCCACAGTATTCGCAAGGGATTTGTAAAATAGTGTCTATGCCGGGCCCGATTCCGAGTCACGAAAAAATCACCCCGCTTTTCATCCTGCAATTTTGCGTGGTACTGGTTGTGATCTCGATTGTCGCGTTCCGCTCGGGCGCGTGGAATGGTGCGCGCTGGGCGGGATTGGGCATCGCGGTTCCATCGGCGGTTCTCCTGTTTACCGCCCGCTGGCAATTGGGAAGGTCGTTTTCTGTGACCCCGCAAGCGCGCCAACTCGTCACCCAGGGTGTGTACTCAAAGATCAGGAATCCGATTTATGTTTTCGGTGTGCTGATGCTTGTGGGCGTACTGATCGCTCTGCAATATCGTTATGCTTTCCTTGTGCCGGCGGTGCTGATTCCGGTGCAGATCTTTCGCGCCCACCAGGAAGCGAAGATTCTCGAAGCCAAGTTCGGCGAAGAGTATCAGAGATACAGGGAAGGAACCTGGTTCTAGCTGGGCGCATCTTACCAGGTAGCACACCAGGGTTGACGAAGCGAGGAGTAAACCATGAAGAGATCTCTTTTCTCGCTGTTCACACTGTTTATCTTTCTCTTTGCGGCAATATCCCTGGCGCAAACTGTGCCCGAACCATCGGCCGCGGCCAACTCCTCGAAACCGGCCTCGCCAGCAACCATTCTGGCTGCGGGGACT
>JBGQIG010000078.1:0-10407 GCA_041498365.1 Terriglobia bacterium
CTTGCTCATTTTCGCATTCACAGCCGTCTCTGGCATCGAGGCGCCACCGGCCGCAGCTCAGGCCGCCGAATGGCAACAGATCAATATTCCGCCGCTTCCCGCCTTTCATCCGCAGGAACCTAAACGCATTGTGCTGACCAACGGCATGGTCGTCTTTCTTCAAGAGGACCACGAACTGCCTCTGATCGACGGCGTGGCCCGGATTCGCGGCGGCTCCCGCTCCGAGCCAGCCAGCAAGGTCGGATTGGTGGACATCTACGGGGAAGTCTGGCGCACTGGCGGCACTAAGACGCAGACCGGCGACCAACTCGACGACTACCTGGAAATCCGGGCGGCAAAAGTTGAGACCGGAGGCAATCTTGATTCCACTTCGATTTCATGGTCCTGCCTGAAGGCCGACTTCGACGATGTGTTCAAAGTCTTCAACGAGCTGTTACGCGAGCCGGAATTCCGCGACGATAAGCTTGACTTGGCTCAAAAGGAATACTTCGACGCCATCTCGCGGCGTAACGATGACGTTAGTGGCATCGCGGCGCGCGAGTCCCTGAAGCTGGCTTACGGCCCGCAGAACCCGTACGCGCGAGTCGCCGAGTACAAAACCGTGGCCGCCGTAACCCGCCAGGATCTGCTCGACTGGCACCACGCCTACGTCAATCCCAACAACATCATTTTGGGGATGGTCGGAGACTTTGACTCGGCTGCGATGGAGGCCAAACTGCGCCAGGTATTCGGCACATGGCCCAAAGGAACGGCGCCGAAGGAAGAAAGGATCGAGTTCCAGCCCGCGAAGCCAGGCTACTACCTGATTGAGAAAGAAGACGTCAACCAGAGCTCGATCAACATGGTGGGGCTTGGCATCCGGCGCGACAATCCCGACTACTATGCGGTGCGAGTCTTCAACGAAGCTTTCGGCGGCGGCTTTTCTTCACGCCTGATGCAGAGTATCCGTACCGCCAAGGGGCTGGCATACGCGGTTGGCGGCGGGATCGGAAGCGCCTTCGATCATCTGGGTACCTTGCGCTTGTCCATGGGAACGAAGAGTGCTACGACGATCGAATCCATTCTGGCGCTCGATGAGCAGATCGACGACGTGACCAAGCATCCGATTTCGGAAGAGGAGATCAAGCGGGCCAAGGATTCCATCCTGAATGGTTTCGTCTTCAATCTCGATTCACCGGACAAAATCCTCCGCGAACGCATGGCCTACGAATTCTACGGCTATCCGCAGGATTACCTGGAAAGGTTTCGCGCCGGAGTGGATAAAGTGACCCCGGCCGATGTGGCTCGCGCGGTCTCCAGATATCTGCACAAGGAGAAGCTGGCCGTGCTGGTGGTGGGCAATCCACCGGAGTTCGACAAGCCGCTGTCGTCGCTGGGGCCAGCGACAAACATCGACATCACTATCCCGCCGCCTCCCGGGGAGCAGCCGGAACCAGCAGCCAAGCCGGCCCAGTAGCCGGAAGTGCGCGGCAGACACTCTTGTCCGCCGCTTTTGACCTGGACGTTTTCGGCACTCCAACCACGTATGCTTCACGCAAGATCCTTCACGGCTGAAGGCGGTTCAGTATGGGGCGTTGGATAAGGAGGAGGAGACTTCAAACTGCACAGCTAGCGATTGTCCGGTAGTAGGTCAGTGTGAAACCCCCTGCATGTCTGCCAAAGGGGTGGAGCAGGCCTTCAGGCCTGCAGACAGCCGTCGTCTTGCGATGGGCTTCAGCCCCTGAGGTACCTCAGCGGCTGAAGCCGCAGGCCCATGCCGCCTTTTGTGGCAGCGCTAAAGCGCTGCTCCACCCAAAATCAAAATCAGCCCAACATCACTCCCGCCAATACACCATTTCCATCGCTAACTGGAAGACCCGTAAGAGCACCAGAATTTCAACATGACCACTAGCAAGCGTCCCACACACTTGACGGCGACCTAAGACAACGGTACTATAGCGAAGAAAAAGCGAATCTACCCATGGCAACCCTCCCTCTTCTTCTGCCCGAGTCTGGACCCAAACTGATCGGCATCGCCCGCCTGGCAGCCGAGGGCGAGTCTCTTCGCCAGGGTCACGAGGTCGAATATTTCACCTTGCCGGTACGTTCCCTGCTCAACCGTTGCACCGGCGTGCGCATGCCATTCACATGGACGATCAATCCCTATCGGGGCTGCGAGTTTGCCTGCAAGTACTGCTACGCCCGCTATACCCACGAGTTCATGGAGATGCGTGACGGAGTCGACTTCGAGCAAAAAATCTACGTCAAGCAGCACGCCGCCCAGTTGCTGCGTCGGGAACTAAGACGTGTAAAGCCCGGCGAGGAGATTGCGATCGGGACGGCTACCGATCCCTATCAACCGGCCGAACGCCGCTTCGAGGTGACGCGCGCCATTTTGGAAGAACTGGCCCGGCACCAGGGGCTGGAGCTTGGCATCGTGACCAAGTCGAACCTGGTGCTGCGCGACGTGGATCTGCTCCGAGAGCTTGGACGCGGTAATCGGCTGTCTGTGAGTGTCACCATCACAACATTGAATGTGGGATTGGCGCGTATTCTCGAGCCCCGGGCGCCGCGGCCCGACCTGCGGTTGGAAGCGGTCCGAAAGCTGAATCAGGCAGGAATCGCTGCCGGAGTAAGCTGTGCGCCGGTGATTCCCGGCATCACAGACTCACCACGAGATCTGGAGGCGTTGGTTCGCGCGACCGCGGAAGCCGGCGGGAAACACATCTTTGCCAACCCCTTGTTCCTCAAGCCCTGCTCCGCTGCGGTCTTCCTGCCTTTTTTGGAGAAGGAATTTCCTCATCTGGCGGCCGGTTACCACCAGCGCTACAAAGACCGCGCCTTCTTGCCCAAGGCCTACGGCAAGAGGATTTCTCAGCTGATAGCGAGTCTACGAAAGAAGTACGGCATGGTTAGGTGCGCGGACCGTCAAGTGCGGGGCTCGAAAACACAGGCCGGTACGCAGTTAGCCCTGTTCTGAAAAAATCTTAAACCGCAAAGTTCGCCAAGGTTTCGCAAAGGGCGCAAAGAAAAACATCCCACCACAAATCCCTTTGCGTTCTTTGCGGTTGGCCTTTGCGATCTTTGCGGTCAAAGATTTTAGCCCGCCGCCGACTATAATCACTGGCTCGGACGCAAATGTCATCACCCACCTCACCCCCGCAGCCCCGGTTCATGGTGCAGCTCAGCCAGTTCTGGCAGCGCGTGACCGACGGGCTTGAACTCAACCAGCTCTGGTCGCAGTTCCACACCGAAGCGCGCGCCAGTTACCGGCTGTACCAGCGTGACTATGGCGCGCGGGCGCGGCAGGAGACGCAGCCCCGTACTTTTTTCCACACGGTGCAGGAATTCCTCTGGGCCATCCTGGAAAAACTGAGTCCGGCAAGGCGTGTCCTGTTGCTGATTGGGATCGTGCTCGTGATTTTTCCCGGCGGGGGCTTCAGCTACCAGGGAAAATCGGGAGGGGTGGAGGTAGTTGAATTCAACTTCCATTTCTATGGCGGGGTTGTGCTGTTCATCCTGCTGATGCTCGAAATCTCGGATCGGGTGGTGATGAAGCGCGACCTGGAAATCGCGCGCGATATCCAGCGCTGGCTGCTACCGTCAACCCCGCCCCAGGTGCCGGGGCTGGTGATCGCCTTCACCACCCGGGCGGCGAACACCGTCGCCGGAGATTACTACGACGTTTTTGCCCGCCCGGCCACGGCTTCAGGCGAAACCCGCTTCCTTCTGGCCGTGGCCGATGTGGCTGGAAAGAGTATCCCAGCTGCACTGCTGATGGCGACCTTCCAGGCCAGTCTCAAGACTCTCTCTGCTATTCCATGCTCGCTGGCCGAACTGGTCGCGGGAATGAACTCGTACGCGTGCACTAACAGCCAGGACGGATTGCGCTTCACCACCGCCTTTCTGGCGGAATTTGATCCTGTCAGCCGAACCCTCACCTATATCAACGCCGGCCACAACCGGCCCATTTTGCTGCGCGGCGCGGGTACGGTGGAACGATTGACCAGCGGAGGATTGCCCCTGGGCATCCGGACTGGCGCCAGCTACGAATCCGGCAGCCTCGTCTTGCAGGCTGGCGATTGGCTGATCATCTTCACGGACGGTCTGGTGGAAGCGATGAACCTGCAGGCGGAGGAGTATGGGGAACAGCGTCTACTCGATGTGTTAAGGGCGGGCACAACGGCCGCTCCGGATGAACTGCTGCGCCGCATGATGGCCGCGGTGGACGCATTCGTCGGCACGACCCCGCAACATGACGACATCACCTGCCTGCTGGTACGCGCAGGTTGATCCAAACTAGCGTCTCCGCCGCGCGAATAGCAGGCCCAGCCCTGCGCCAAGCAACAGGGTCCCGAGCAACTTTTTCTTGTCCCCAACCGCAACGAAGCGAGTCTCCTTTGGACTCACCTCGAAAACACCCACCGGAATGGCCCCCACACCGCCTCCACCCCCTCCGCCTTCACCGCGCGCAGTCCTTGACTCCAGGCCCCCGCTGCCGGTGCCGGCGCCAAAACCATACGCGATTCGAGCCACGGGGATGATCGTCTTCTCACCCGCGACGATCGGCTCGCCGAACACGCTCTTGACCTGTGCCCGACTGCCTAAATTTTCATGCAACGATTGCAGCAAAGTCAGACTGCTCATAAAGAGACTCCTGATTCAGAATTCATTACTTCCGCGTACATGCGGTGGAAAGCATGCACGCCCTTCTCCTGCTTGATGCTGTAACGCCCGCGCCGGTAGCTTCGGGAGTGCAGATTCTTCTGCACTGTCTCGCAGATCGCAACATCTTCAACCTGAATTTGGTCGCTGAACTCGACCGACGCTCTGGCCGCGGCGCTGCCCAGGTCTTTCTCCGGCAAGTACCACTCGAAAACCGCCAGTGACCGATCAGCATCAAGCGGCACGACCAGGTTGAGCGAAACATTGTCGGGATAGCAGTTGAGCATCCAGTTGGGGAAGATCCAGAAATAATCCGTGGTCAGATTTTCGCGGGCCTCCTGATAGCGGCGAGGGATCGCGTCACCGGGCTGCGCGCCGCGAATCGGGCTGAACTGGCGCACGTGACGGGCATAGGGCTCGACCGTGTAGGCCTCATAATCCAGCTCGCGGTTCAGTCCGGGGTGCACGCTGGGCAGGTGGTAGCCTTCGAGATAGTTGTCCACGTAGGTCTTCCAGTTGCACTTCATGTCGTAAGTTCGGCGTTCAAACAGCTTCATCCCGTCAAAGCCAAAGCCTTCCGCCTGGGTCGGAAGCTGGCCCAGACTCTTCCGCAGGGGTTCGGCGTTGGGATCAAGATTGACGAAGATCAGATTGAACCATGCCTCGGTCCGGACTGGAGTCAGGGTGAATTCTTTGGCATCGAATCCGGGCTGGCCTTCGAATTCGGGCGCGCTGATGAGCGAGCCGTCAAGTCCGTAGGTCCAGCCGTGATAGCCGCAGCGAAACAGTTTGCGTGAACCGCATCCTTCCGCCGGAGGCCCGGCACGATGACGGCAGACGTTGTAGAAACCGCGCAGTTCACCTCCAGCGCCGCACACCAGCAGCAAAGGTTCGCCCAAGAGTTCCGCAGTAAAGAAGTCGCCAGGTTTTGCCAACTGCTGGCAATGCCCGACCACCTGCCAGGTCCGAGCGAAGATTCGCTCATTTTCCTGCGCGCAAACATCGGGGTCGGTATAGAAAGGCGCTGGAATGGACCAAGCTCGGGAAATGTCGGAATCAATCTGAAGTGCAGGTCGCTTACTCATAGCAGGTGCCGGAGCCAGTTATTCTACGGGATTGCAGGTCGCTGAAGACATCTGCGTGATAAGTATCGGGCGTGTTTACGCTTTCCCAAAAACAATTGCCGGATCTTGTGCACTTGGGAAGGGCACGAGTCTCGTGCCGCAAGGCTTGGATCTAAGAGCGGCTTTAAGCTGCTGGAGGTTCGCTTGTGAAGCCGACTCACCTGTCGAGAGCGCGCCCCAACATCCTTCCTGTTGCTGCTGCGAACCCACATCGCCAGACAAGCGAACCTGAGTGCCTGAAGCCACTTCGCTTAGCCGTTTTGATTGGCACGACCGAGGTCGTGCCCCCCAAAATCATGCCTGATTTGTTGCGACGAACACTGAGCGCCAACGCCTTCCCGGCTACTTCTTCGTGCGGGGTTCGTGGTTCAGGTCCAACCTGAAGCGCCATTCCATATCAACTACATCAATCCGAGAGACGACAGCGGCACCGCAACAGAGCGACAAACACTATCGTTTTCATGGGTTTGCCTCCACGCAGCGCAGGAATGAAATCCTCCTCACGTGGCCTGCCCTGGATTCGAGCATCCCGCCCCCTCCGCAATCGGCCGGAAAGGCATTGCCGCGGGAACCGAACCTCCTTATGGTTCGTCATCAGGTTGGGGGCTGGCCTGCTTTGGGTTGTGGTGTCTCACGGCCTGTGGCAAACTGACACAAGTTGTCAGTCCGCCGACAAATTCTGACAATATTAGAATCTGGATTAGAATCGGGGAGTGACGCAGAACGATGAAGACGAAGATGTTTACCCATTGGGCGCACTACTTTGGCGGTTTCCAGCCGTGGCCGTTAAAATGCACTCAAAGCCCTCAATCGGGTCTGTTGAGACCACACTTTATAACGGAGAAGAGGGAAAAACGAGATGCGGAAACAGAAGGGTTTTTCACTGATTGAGCTGCTGATCGTAGTCGCGATCATCCTGATCATCGCTGCGATCGCTATTCCAAACCTGCTGCGGGCACGTATCGCAGCCAACGAATCGTCTGCGGTCAGTGCAATCCGTACCGTCAATACCGCCGAGGTTTCTTACCAGTCGGCGTATCCGACCGTGGGCTATTCCACTACCTTGGGCCAATTGGGACCCGGCGCTGCTGGTGCAACTTGCCCGGCGGGCGGCCCCCTTTCGACCAATGCCTGCTTGATTGACAGCGTGTTGTCCAACGCTATTACACCTGGCACCGCGAAGAGCGGCTTCTACTACGCTGAAGCTGGCGTGGTGGGCGCGGGTGGTACGTTGATCCTGACCTACGGCGTGGGCGCGGCTCCGTCTGCGTTCAACCAGACCGGTGTGCGTAACTTCTGCTCCTCTGAAGATGGCGTAATCCACTTCAACGTGGGTGCGGCTGGTGCGACTCCGGTCAGCGGCGGTGCGGGTGCCTGCACGGGCGCGGCGTATCCGGTACTGCAGTAGGCGTAAAACAGCAATTGGCGAAGTACCTGGGGGAGGGTACAAGCCGGGAGCATCGGATGGTAACATCCGATGCTCTTCGTTTTTTGCCCCCTTCGAATCGAGACAGAGCGCCAAATCTTGTCGCACCCTGCGACAAATAGTGTCAAGATCGTCCCGGCGAAACCTCCGTCAGAATCGGTTTGAATCCAATTCATTGTATTTACGACAGTTAAACAATATTTCCCATCCGCCGGACAATGGCCAGAAAAATGCCAGTTAAAGATGTGACATGCGCGTCCAACCGCAAATTCGGACTCTAACGCCCCGGTCAGGGTTCTCCCTGATTGAGCTTTTGATCGTGGTCGCGATCATTCTGATTATCGCTGCCATTGCCATTCCGAACCTGCTGCGCGCTCGAATAGCATCCAATGAGTCTTCGGCCGCCAGTTCTGTAAGAAGTATTGCAACTGCGGAGTTAGCCTACAACGCGTCCTATCCGACCCTGGGTTATGCGGCTGCGTTAGCCAACCTGGGCGGTCCGGCCGCTGGATGTTCTCCCAGTTCGACCACGGCTTGCATCATCGACAATGTACTCTCGAACGGGACGAAAAGTGGATACACGTTCCTGGCGGCGGGCTTTGCCGCAGGTGGTGGCGTGAATGATACGTTTGTGGCGAGTTCAGCCCCGGTATCGTTCAACCTGACGGGTGTCCGCAACTTCTGCATCGTTACAGACGGAGTTTTGCGCAGCAATCCTGGTGTGGCCGGCGGAGTGCCCGCCCCTGACTTACCGACCTGCCTGTCATATACCACAGCGCAATAAATAATCACTTTGGCCAGTACCCGGGGGAGGGTACAAACGCCATGAAGGGCCAGGACGCAAGTCCTGGCCCTTTTACTTTCGTAACGCCGCATTCTGCGTGCTATCCCCCGCCAGCGAACCATTGAAATATAATTTCATGGAACCCCAAGGGAAACGTTCGCTCCTGCCATGGCCGCCATCGAAATTCTCGGTTTGGAAAAAACCTATGCCGTCGGCTTCTGGCGCAAGAGGCCAAAGTGCGCTCTGCGACCGCTTAACCTGACGGTCCAGGACGGGGAAATTTTCGGCTTTCTAGGGCCGAACGGCGCCGGCAAGACAACCACGCTTAAGCTGCTCATGGGCCTCATTTTTCCTACCGCCGGCTCGGCCCGCATTCTGGGAATGGAAGTCAATGACCCTCGCATGAAGGCGCAAATCGGCTTCCTTCCGGAGCAGCCCTACTTTTACGACTACCTCACCGCCCGCGAACTGCTCGATTACTACGGACAGCTTTCCGGCGTGGATCCGAAACAGAGATCGCGCAAGGTCACCGAAGTCCTGCAGCGGGTAGGCCTGCCCGATGTAGGCGGGGTGCAACTGCGCAAATTTTCCAAGGGGATGCTGCAGCGAGTGGGAATAGCCCAAGCCATTCTGCACGATCCCAAGGTTGTGTTCTTCGACGAACCAATGTCGGGCCTGGATCCCATGGGCCGCCGTGAGGTTCGCGACCTGATGGTGCAACTGAAGCACGAAGGCAAGACAGTTTTCTTCTCCACTCATATTCTGTCGGACGCGGAAGCGCTATGCGATCGGGTTGCCATCATCCATCAGGGCGAACTGCGAGGAGTGGGTGCCGTGGCCGATCTCACCTCCAGTGTTCACGGGAGGGTGGAACTGGTCTGGCAAGGAAACGCCGTGCCGGGATCGCTGCGGGCACTGGGAGCGGAATGCCATGTCACCGGCGACACCGTGCGAGCCGTTCTTTCCGAAGCCAATCAGGACGCTGCCATTGACGCCTTGCGCAGGGAGCGGCTGCAGCTGATTTCCTTGACCCCGGTACGGACTTCGCTGGAGGATTACTTCATCCAGAAGTTGCAGCCAACCGGTACTACCGTGGGGGCAAGAGCATGAGCTCACGCATCGTCCACATTGCGTCCAACACCTTCCGAGAGGCGGTACGCGATCGGGTGCTTTATAACCTGATCGTCTTCGCCTTACTGATGTCGGGGGCATCGGTCCTGGTGGGCCAAATCTCCATCGACATCGAGCGCCTGGTCGTGATCAATCTTGGGCTTACGGCAGTTTCCCTGTTCGGTATGGTCATTGCGATCTTCATCGGAATCGGGCTGGTGTCGAAGGAAATCGAGAAAAGGACGCTCTATACCGTGCTCTCGCGGCCGGTACGGCGCTGGGAGTTTATTGTCGGAAAGTTTTTCGGCCTGGCGGGTACGCTGGCGGTGAATACGTTTTTCATGGCCATCGGAGTCTTCGTCGCGCTGCTTTATGTCTCACGCCACTTCCAGAAGCAGGACGGATGGGTGCTGGTGGCGCTCTACTTCATCATTCTGCAGTTCCTGATTATCACGGCGCTGGCACTGTTCTTCTCCTCGTTCTCTTCGCCGTTGCTCTCGGCTGTATTTGCGTTTTCTTTGTTTGTGATTGGCAGCTTTGCCGAGGACCTGCGCGGATTCGCCGGCATCACCCACGGGGTCACCCGCTGGCTCGCCACTGGCGCGGCGTACCTGGTGCCGAATTTTTCTGCTCTGAATGTCATCAGTTCGGTGGCGCACTCCCAGCCGGTTTCGGGACAACTGATTCTCTACAACAGCGCCTACGCTCTGGTCTATGCCGCCATGGCTTTGTGCGGAGCGGTGCTGGTGTTCGAACGCCGGAACCTCAAATGAGAGCCTCGCGGGGGGTCACGGTCGTTTTCAGCGTCCTGCTGGTGGGTTGCATCGCCGCCTCAGTGCTGCTGCTGCGCCGCCTGGACCAGGTGCGAGCCGACGCCACCCTCGAAGAAGTTCTCTACATTTCTTCGCCCAAGGCACTGAAAAGGTTGAGCCTGGGCTACGACGGACTGCTGGCCAATATTTACTGGACACGGGCGGTGCAGTACTTCGGCAGCAAGCATCACGTCGGCGCCCGGCGTTTCGACTTGCTGGCGCCGCTGCTCGAGATCACGACTACGCTCGATCCCCATCTGCTGGTTGCGTATGAGTATGGCGCCAATTTTCTGGCTCCCCAGCCACCCAACGGCGCCGGCATGCCCGAGCGTGCAATACAGTTAGAAGAGTTTGGAATCCGCAACAATCCCGACGAGTGGCGTCTCTATTACAACAACGGCTTCATTCACTACATGGAATTGAAAGACTACAAGGGGGCGGCTGAGGCGTTTGCTCGCGGCTCCCGTGTGCCGAACGCGCATCCTTTCCTGGCCCTTCTCGCGGGAA
>JBGQIG010000079.1:0-10231 GCA_041498365.1 Terriglobia bacterium
CATGGGGACGATAAGCCAGTGATTCACGGCTTTCATCGGGCAGCGCCGTCACCAGCTGAGCAGCCAGCAGTGCGCTCACAAGAAGAAAAACACGCCGGCGTGGGAGCTCGAAAAGCAATTCGTTCTCGTTCGAAAGTTCGCTGACCTTTAGTTTACCTGAAGCCAAGCAATCGCCCGCTGCGAACCAAGAAGGTCAAGACTTGCAGGAAAAGCCAGGAGAAAAGTATGCCTATAATCAGCCTTCAGAATTATCTTTTCATCATCAGTCGGGTGCATCTTTCCTAGTACAAGCGGTAATTCTTGCCCAGCGCAGGGCGGTGGTTTCCAAATTCAGTGGGCAAAGAAGTGGCGTTTCAATGAGTTACCAAACTCTGGTTTTGGTCACTGGCTTGCGATCAGGGAAAGCGAGGTCTTTTTATGCCTGACGTTGTGCATGACGCGCAACACGAGTTCTGGCGGCCGCCGATAGCCCCGTCCGAGGCTCCGCGGCCGGGCATGGTGGAAGTTTGTGACGGGTGCGCCACCGAGTTTATGGTGGGCTCCCTTTTCTGCCACGTCTGCGGAACCTCTCGTGAGGCGCAGTCTTCGACGGCGACGCGCTGGACACTCTATCTGGAATTCCATAACATCAAGCGCGCCCTCGGACTGTCCACCGCTTCTCTGATCGCTTTCCTGGTGGGAATGGCGTGTCTGCTGATGGCGGGCATCGCCGTGAGCCTCATCTACAGCGTTCAGACCTTTAATGATTTTCAGGCGGTACAGCTATACCGGATGCAGTGGCTCCTGGGCGCCATAGCCGCGTTCGCCGCGGGACTCCTGCTTAAGAAGGCGCCTGACACGAAGCGGTAAACAATTAGGATTGACAATCCCTCCCCCCAGATTGCCTCTCCCCTTGGCGAATTTCTGGTCAGTTTCCAACCTAGAGTTGCTCCTACCTTATTTCACCGGCTCGGGATCGTTGATCACGACCCGCCTTTGTTGATGCATCCTGTACAAGTGGTGCACCGGCCCCGTGCCACGTCCCAGGGGATGCGCATTGGCTATCGCCGCTGCGACGTACGCCTTGGCCAACAGCACCGCTTCCGGCAGTCCCCGCCCCCGCGCCAGATGACACGACATGGCTGTGGCAAATGCACAGCCGGTGCCATGGGTTGAATTCGACATTTGCCGGTCAGACTTGAAAACCTCCTGCTCCGTGCCTCGTCGGCTGGCAAAACTTAGGAGGTCAATTGCCTTTTCGAGGTGCCCACCGGTGATGACCACGCTGACCGCACCCATGGCACGAAGTTTGGTGGCGGCCGCTCGCATCTGCTCGAGATTTGTGACTGTGAGTCCGGTCATTGCAGCCGCCTCTTCCACGTTCGGCGTGACCACGGTAGCCAAAGGCAGCAATCGCTCAATCAGGAGGCGCAAACCGCTTGCGTCGAGCAGGTCGGCTCCAGAAGAAGACTTGATGATCGGATCCAGAACGATATTGGGGATCGCGCTCTCCGCTAGAAAATCGCTGACCGCACGCACCACTTTCCCTGAACCCAGCATGCCCAGGTGGACGGCCGAGATTTCAATGTCGGAACTCAGTTCTTTGAGGGTCTCGCTGACCAACTCCGCACTCACGACTTCCACTCGCCGAACCCCGGCGGTGGACTGCACGGTCAAGGCGGTAACACAGGCCACGCCATAGCAGCCATGGGCGGCGATGGTCTTTACGTCCGCAGTTACACCGGCCCCTGAAGAAGGGTCAAACCCGGCAATCGTGAGAACCACGGGCGGAGCCTGTACCATAGAAGGCAATGTAACGGAAACCGGCCCGGTTGCAAATTCTGATCTGGGGGCTCCCCAAATCTTGAGCCAAATATTACCTGTGCGTAACCGAGGTAATGCTCGTAACCTGTTGAAAGCAAATATTGTGTAATAATTCCCATCTGCCCTCCCATGGTCAGTAGTTACTCATATATAAACATGTAAGGCCATTGACTACAGCAATATGGGTAGCATTAGTCATGATTAACAGTATGTTACGTGCGATATCTATTACTAGATAAGCATCTTGCTACGGTCAAATCCGGGTTGACAGCCCCTTCTGGGGCAGGTAGCCTTGTCAAATCCTTGGCGATGGTAGGGGAGGAACGACTTAGAGATGAGAGGTGACAATGCGAGGACATATTGCTCATACACTGGCGACGGTTTTAATGGTCGTCAGCCTAGGAGCGGCTCAGCGGCCAACCAGCTCAGAGTCCGTGAAGACCCGAAATAACATACGTCCAGGCAAGGTAGCCCGGACAAAGCCGTATCAAATTGGGACGGCCTCGTGGTACGGAAGCTATTTTCAAGGCAAAGCCACAGCCAGCGGCGAGCCGTACAACATGTACGATCTCACGGCGGCACACCCCACCCTGCCCTTAGGGAGCTGGGTGCGCGTAACCAACCTGAATAACGGGCGGGCAGTAGTGGTGCGCATCAATGACCGAGGGCCTATCGTCCCGGGACGAATCATTGATGTCTCGTACCATAGCGCCCGCGTGCTACGCTTCCAGTCCCAGGGCCTGCAGAGAGTCCGTCTGGACGTGGTGCGGCAGAAGACCCAACCAGAAATGATGGCAGCATTGCATTACTAGCCTACTGGCTTCAAATCCCTTAAACTCTCCTTGATGTACGATCCGAGACAGCATCTGATCGTCGCCTTGGATGTTTCGTCCGCGGCCGCAGCCCAGAAGATCGTGGCGGCCGTGGGCGACTCTGCCGTAACTTACAAAGTCGGCATGCAGCTCTACACCGCGGAAGGGCCCACCGTGGTGCGCGAACTGGTGGCCTCAGGGCGGCGTGTGTTTCTGGACCTGAAGTATCACGACATCCCCACGACGGTGGCTGCCGCCGTGCGCCAGGCCGCCGAGTTAGGTGTGGGCATGCTTACCGTGCACGCCGCCGGCGGTGGCAAGATGTTGCGCGCTGCAGTCGAAGCCGCACACACCGTGAACCCCGCACTGATGGTACTCGGGGTCACTGTGCTCACCAGCATGGACGATCAGGACCTCGACAAGATCGGTGTGCGTGGACGCATTGTGGACCAGGTATTGCGCCTGGCCGCGCTGGCGATCACGAACGGGTGTCAAGGAGTTGTCGCTTCGGCACTCGAAGCCTCCGAACTACGGACAGAACTGGGCGATCATTTTCTGATTGTTACTCCGGGTGTGCGCCCGGCAGGCAAGGACCACGGTGATCAGAGCCGGGTGGTGACGCCCGCGGAAGCGATTGCCGCCGGCGCTACCTATATCGTGGTGGGACGCCCGATCACGTCGGCCTCTAATCCTTCCGCCGAGGCCCGGGCCATCCTGGAACAAATGAGCCTGGCGGTCAGCGCCTAGCTCCTATCCGATTCTTAAAGTTGAAGCGGTACCTCAGTGGCTAAAGCCAGTCGGCAGGGTCACTCTGAATGCAGCGCTGAAGCGCTGCTCCACCCGCGGCTGGGGATTATGCAGAACCGCTGCTCGATTGAGGCCTCCCCCAGCGGTTAGAGCTTTTCGTAGAACTCACAAGCCGAGCAGGAAATAAAGATTCCGCCGGGAACGCCGCGCTCGCGGTCCTTCACGCGCTTCACAATACGGGTGGGTTTGCCGCATTTGGGGCAATCGGTGCTCTTGGTGGTGTCCATGACCTTCTTACGATCTGCTGTCTTCGCAATCTTCGTCGCCATTCCCTGATCTCCTTAAAGCCCTATGGTCCAATGGTTGAGGTCAAAATCAATCGTAGTATTCCAATCCCAGGTGCGTGATCAGATCTTCGCCCTTCAAGTGCCGCAGCGTGTTCTTCAACTTCATCAGCTGAATGAACAGATCATGCTCGGGATAAAGGCCGGGCGCGGTCATGGGAGACTTGAAGTAAAAGCTCAGCCACTCCTGGATTCCCAGCCCACGTAATTGCGTACTACGCTGTGCCAGGTCGAGGAACAGCACCAGATCCAGAACGAGGGGCGCAGCCAGAATTGAGTCGCGGCACAGGAAATCGACTTTAATCTGCATCGGATAGCCCAGCCATCCGAAGATGTCGATGTTGTCCCAGCCTTCTTTGTTATCCCCGCGCGGCGGGTAGTAGTTGATGCGAACTTTGTGCGTGAACTTGCCGTACAGTTCGGGATAGAGCTCAGGCTGGAGGATGTGCTCCAGCACCGAAAGCTTGGATTCTTCCTTGGTCTTGAACGACCCGGGATCCTCCAGCACTTCCCCGTCGCGATTGCCCAGAATATTGGTTGAGAACCAGCCGTTCAGCCCGATCATTCGCGCCTTGAACCCTGGCGCCAGGATGGTCTTGATGAGCGTCTGCCCGGTTTTGTAGTCCTTGCCACAAATCGGCGCCGAGTTCTCACGCGATAGCTGTTGCATCACGGGAAGGTCTACGGTCAGGTTGGGAGCTCCGTTGGCGAAGGGCACCCCCTCCATCAACGAGGCGTAGGCGTAGATCATCGAAGGCGCGATCCCATCGTCGTTCTGAGCCATCGCCTTCTCGAACGCCTTCACCGACTGGTGAGCTGCCGTCGGCTCAAGGAACGTTTCCGTCGAGCCACACCAGATGGTAACCAGTCGGGTCGCGCCGGAACTCTTCCTGAAATCCCGAATGTCGGCCCGCACCTGCTCGGCCAGGTCCATCTTATTCTTGCCTTTTTTGACGTTGGGTCCGTCGAGCTTCTTCACATAATTGCGGTCGAAGACCGCCTTGCGCGGTTTGATGGAAGCAAGAAAGGGCTTTACCTGGTCGAGCAGTTCGCGCTCCAGAACCCCGGCTTTCGACGCGGCCGCGTACATGTTGTCCTCAAAAATATCCCAGCCGGTGAACACCAGATCGTTCAACGTGGCCAGCGGAACAAATTCCTTGATCTTGGGGGAGCGCGCATCCGTGCGCTTGCCCAGGCGAATTGTGCCCATCTGGGTGAGCGATCCGATAGGCTTGGCGATGCCCTTACGTACGGCCTCGACCCCTGCGACAAACGTCGTGGCTACCGCGCCCATGCCGGGGATCATCACCCCGAGCTTGCCCTTGGGCGCCTCGATGTGGCTGTTAGGCTGTTTCGACTCCGTCTTCATCTTTGCGTTCTTCGGCCTCGTCGGCATGTTTCGGCTGCTTCCTTAGGAGTTCCGTGGGATGTAAGGCGAACGGCTATGTTCTCGTATTGAGTCGGTATTTGCAACCGCAGGAGCAGTGAACGGCTGCGGGCGCACGCGAACGGCAGCATTGTGAGCTTGAGGCAAGCTGTTTTAACCACAGAGGACACAGGGTACACGGAGGTTCTTGAAGTCGATCTTTCCTCTGTGTACTCTGTGTCCTCCGTGGTTAAGACTTTTCACTTGCTCTCGAGATCCATCGCCCGGACGGGCAAGTCCCAGTGCGCATCCAGAATCTCGAACCTCCGCTGTTCCTCCCGCTCGTAGGTTATCTGGTCGGGGAAAAGCTGCTTCTTCAATCCGGCGTCATCGAACGGCTCATTGGCCACTGTCGAGTTCTTGAATACGATGGTCACGCGGTAGTCCCAACGGCCGTCTTCGGTGGTGTGATACCGTGGCTGGTCCATCCATACCTTCAGCATGCGCCCCATCTCGACTTCTTTCTTGAGCAGAGGATAGTGATTCTTCTTGAACAGCCGTAGAAACTCGTCTGCGTGTCCCCACTTGGTCTTGTAGTAATACTCGACGACGAATGGCTGCCCCGGTGCGGTGGTCGTGCTCTGCGCGCCGCCGCTGGTTACGCCCATCATCAACACAATCAGGAAGAGCATGAGTCGCTTCACGGTTCATCTCCCGCACGAAGAATTTCAGATTTCAGATTGTAGATTTTAAGAACTATCGTGGGAAGAAAATCTGAAATCTGCAATCTGCAATCTAAAATGACTTCTTGAGTGCGCTGCCGGCCTACCCCGGCGCCCGGACTCTATTCTGCCAGTGCGACCATATGAACCAGATGATTCCCGCGGCCAGCGCCACTCCGATTACGAGGTCAAACTGGTGGAAGTATTTGCCCAGCTCTCGCCAGTTTTCGCCAAGCTTCATGCCCAGCCAGGCCAGCCCAAAACACCAGGGCCATGATCCCAGAAAAGTGTAGATGTGGAAGCGTCCGCGGGGCATGCACGCGATTCCGGCGGGCAATGCGATAAAGGTGCGGATGACCGGCAGCAAGCGAGCAATGAACACCGCCAGGTATCCCCAGCGCAGGAAGAAGTAGTCGGCCCAGTTCAGTTCGCGCCGGCCCATCAGAATCCAGCGGCCGTATTTCTCCACCAGCGGCCTGCCGCCGTAGCGGCCAATTTCGTAGGCTACCAACGATCCCAGATTGCAGCCGAGGGCACCCGCCGTCGCCACCCACAGCAGTTTCATCGAGCCTTCGTAAACCAGATATCCCGCAAACGGCATGATCAACTCGGAAGGCAGCGGAATACACGCCGATTCGATCGCCATCAACACGCCAATGCCACTGTAGCCCGTGGCCGCCACCACAGACTTGATGAACACAAACAGAACCGTAAGGATCTTTTCAGTCATGCGAAATAATACTCGACGTGGGAACTACTCGTGCGGGGACGGTCAGAGCCTGCCCTGGGCAAAGTCGAAGGGATCCGTCCCGGCCGCCCGCCGGACGGCAAGTTCAGAATGCGCCTTCCTGGGTAAACGTATATCCGGGCAACGAGGCGCCGCTGGCGTTCTTCGCCACTTTCACCCGCACCGTGGGCACATCAGGCGCCGACAAGCCCGCCGGCCGTAGCACCGCGTATTGGGTGAACACTTCGCTGTACATTTTCGTGACAAGGTAGTCCTGGCCATCAGTATCGTTACGCCAGACTTGCCCGAGTTGTATGGATTTCACCGCCACTTGGAGCTCCCTGCATTGTGGAAATCTCTTTCAGACTACCGGGACAAGCGGGGTGCGTCAATTGTCGCTCTGGTTCCACGGTATTACGAAAGGTCGGTATAACGACAGCTCGCCGATCAAAGTTCCCCCCCGCTCGCGTCCATTCCACAATTTGCTAAGATTGACGCTCGGTTGAGAGGAACATCCATGCCACGCGGCGTTACTCCGCGCCAACCCGCCAGAACCGGACGTCATGAAGCCGTCCGCCGCGTCACTCCAGGAAAAGGATCTGCCGCTCTTCGGGCGGCCCGGGCGGGCGAGAGCGTCCGGCTTCACACAGAACGTGCCCCGAAGGCAGCCCGGAAGCCACGCAGCCAGAACGCCTACAATCCCACGGCACCCGAGCGGGTTCAGGAGATTCTCAAGCGGCTCGATACGCTCTATGCCGGGGTCACCTGCGCTCTGCAGCACAAGAGCGCCTGGGAGCTATTGGTGGCGACCATCCTCTCCGCGCAGTCCACCGACGTGCGCGTGAACATGGTCACGCCTGAGCTGTTCAGAAAATATCCCACGGTGCAGGATTTTGCCGCGCTCAAGCCCGAACAGCTCCAGCCCGATGTCCGCTCCACCGGTTTCTTTCGGAACAAGTCCAAATCCGTAGTAGGCGCGGCAAAAAAGATCGTAAGCGATTTCGGCGGCCAGGTGCCCGACCAGATGGACCAGATTCTCACCCTGCCCGGGGTAGCGCGCAAGACCGCCAACGTGGTCCTGGGCACGTGGTTTGGCAAGAACGAAGGCGTAGTGGTGGACACGCACGTCCACCGCATCAGCCGTCGCCTCGAGCTCACCCGCAACGATGACCCGAAAACGATCGAGCAAGACCTGGTGAAGATTGTCCCGCGTGAAAAGTGGACCCTGTTCTCCCACCAGATCATCTGGCATGGACGCAAACTATGCATCGCCCGCCGCCCGAAATGCGCCGACTGCCCGCTGGAAAATATCTGCCACGCCGCCGACAAAACCTGGAGCACGGTAGAGATTCACAAGAACGCAAAGTAGCACTCCGGCGCGGTAGTGGCGCAGTTTTGAAGTTTCTTCCTCTTATCCAATGCGTCATCCTGAACGGCCTTCAGGCCGTGAAGGATCCTGCGTGAGGCAGATACGCACTTCGCCCCGGCAATCGTGCCGATGCGCGCGAGATCCTTCGGGACTGAAGTCCCTCAGGATGACGCCGCTGCAGGGGATTTGTTCAAACTTCACCATGCACCACTACCTCCGGCGCACCCCGATGTCAAGCGGCGACATGGCTCTGCTACACTTTCACTATCCGCTCACACCCACATGCGCACTCTTATCCTGTTCGCTATCGTCACCTCTATGAACACCCTCACCTTGGCCCAGACATTGGCCGTTCCCCAAGCGATCACCGACCCCAAGCAGATCAGCAGCAAACCCAACGCTCAGGTGGAGCAGAATCAGCAGAGTCTTTCCATCGAAAGGCTCTACATGACGCGCTCTGTCGGAGCCACCGCTTGGTCGCCGGATGGCAAGACCATCGCCTTTGTGTCGAACATCAGCGGACGCAATAATCTTTGGCTGGTGCCGGCCGAAGGCGCATGGCCGACCCAACTCACCATCAGCGATCAGCGCCAGACTTCGCCCGCCTGGTCTCCTGACGGCAAATGGATCGCCTATATTTCCGACTACGATGGCGATGAGCAATGGGACATTTTCTTGGTCTCGCCCAAGACCGGGCAAGTCGTAAACATCACCAAGACGCGCGAGATCTCCGAAGAAAGCCCCACCTGGTCGCCTAATGGCCGCTATCTTGCATACACGGTGAAGCCCAGGACGTCATCAGTTTTCGAGATTGACGTCTTCGACACGCTGATGCGCGATACCCGGCATCTGACCACCGGTACGGCCAAGGACAAGATGAACGTCAACCCGATCTGGTCCGCCGACAACAAATGGATTGCCTATACGCAACTACAGGCCAAGGGAACCGATTCCAATATTTTTGTCGCCGAAGTGGCGACCGGCAAAGGCACGTTGCTAACTCCGCATCAGGGCGAACAGCTCTACACGGCCAACGAGTTCTCTCCTGACGGCAAGCGCTTGCTCATAACCTCAAACGCCGGCAATGGATACCAGAACGTCGGCGTGCTCGATATCGCCACGAAGCAGATCAATTGGCTTACCCAGGACAGATGGGAGATCGAGGCCGGCAACTTTTCTCCTGATGGCAGGTCCATCACCTGGATCGCCAACGTGGAAGGCAACACCAACATTTACCTGCACAATGTCGTTTCCGGCCAGACTCCTTCTCTGCCGCTGCCCAGTGGCGTGAACCGACTGGGCGGCGCCGATTCTGCATTTACTCGCGACGGCTCACGCCTTCTCTACTACCACAACGGTCCCACATCACCCAACGATGTCTGGGTCTATTCGCTGGCCGATGGCAAATCGCGTCAGATCACAAATTCACTGGTGGCCGGCGTGCGCTCAGAAGACATGGTTGAACCGTTTCTGGTGCACTATCCCAGTCGTGATGGGAAATGGACCATCTCCGCCTTCGTGTACGTACCTTACAACATGGCCCGCAGGGGCAAGAACGCAGCCGTCGTTTACGTGCATGGCGGGCCCACTGCGCAGACCGTGAACTCGTTCAGCCGCATCATCCAGCACATGGTCAATCAGGGCTATATGGTGATCGCGCCCAACTACCGCGGTTCCACCGGTTATGGCAAGGAATTCCAGAATGCCAACCTGTTCGATATGGGCGGTGGCGATCTGCAGGATGTTCTGGCCGCTGC
This sequence comes from Terriglobia bacterium, assembly GCA_041498365.1. Taxonomy (GTDB): domain Bacteria; phylum Acidobacteriota; class Terriglobia; order Terriglobales; family Acidobacteriaceae; genus JAIQFF01. The sequence continues at coordinate 9,648 of JBGQIG010000079.1, forward strand.
CGACTGGATCAAGCAAACCGGCTACCTCGACCCCAAGAAGCTGGTCCTGATGGGCGGCAGCTACGGCGGCTACCTGACCATGATGGGTGTGACCAAGGCGCCGGATGTCTGGGCTGCGGGTGTTCCCATCGTGCCCTTCGTCAACTGGTTCACCGAAATCGCCAACGAAGATCCGGTGCTGCAGCAATCGGACATGGCCACCATGGGTGACCCGGAGAAGGACAAAGACCTGCTTCACGATCGCTCCCCGATTTTTTTCGTGGACCAGATCAAGGCGCCGCTGCTTTTGCTGGCCGGCGGCCATGATCCCCGCTGCCCCAAGGAAGAGGCCCAGCAGGTGGTGGATGCGGTCAAAAAGCGCGGAGGAGTAGCGGAGTACAAAGTGTACGAAAACGAAGGCCACGGCTTCGCACGGGTGGAGAACCAGATTGACGCCTACCGGCGGGTTTCGGAGTTCCTCAAGGCGCGCGTCCCGCCGGCTGACTGCGGATGCTCGTTGAACGAGTGACCAATGTAGGCGCGAGCGTCCGCGCTCGTGCTGGGTCGGTGATGAAGCCGCACGAGCGAAGACGCTCGCGCCTACA
>JBGQIG010000080.1:0-10106 GCA_041498365.1 Terriglobia bacterium
AAGGAGGAACATTATGAATTCCAAGCTGTTAGCCTCGCTTCCGTTTCTTGCTTTGCTGGCAGGAATGGCGGTCTTCCTGACTTGTAAGGCCCCCGCCGGAGAAGTAGCTTTGCCATCCGGCTACAAGGTGCTGGCGCCCATCCGGCAGGGGAACCTCACCGTATTTCCGGTCGTTTCCGCGCAGTCCCACGACACCAAGGAATTCCTTACCCTGGATGAAGGCCTGCGCTCGGGCGAAGTGATCGTGACCGAGTCCGGAAGCGTCCAGCCGCTGATTCGCCGACGCCGGCCCCCCGTCTCACGTGAGGGCGCCCAGGTCAACCAGTTGGTGTTGGTCAATAATTCCAAACGTCCGCTGATCCTGCTGGCCGGCGAGATTGTGACCGGGGGCAAGCAGGATCGAGTGATCGGCAAAGACCGCATCATCCCGGCTGAGAGCGATCCCATAGATCTGGGTGTTTTTTGCGTGGAACCCGGGCGCTGGGTCGGCAGCAGCGACAGATTTGGAGTGGGAACCGGCGGACGTGTGCCGGCGACACTGATGGCGGCCCCGAATGTCCGCGCCAAGGCCATGGCAGATAAGGATCAGCAGAAAGTGTGGTCGGAGGTAGGGAGAACAAGGACGGCAATGGCCGAATCCGTGACGGTCGATGCAGCGGCCGGAATCAGCGGTACCAGTTCATACGCGCGGGTGATGGACAACGAGGAAGTAAAACAGCAGGTCGACTCTGTTGCAGAACCCATCCGGCGCAACTACCAGACCCTGATTCAGCAACTGCGCGATCAGAATGCCGTGGGAGTGGCCGTGGCGGTCAATGGCCAGATTGTCTGGGCTGACATTTTCGCCAGCACCAATCTTCTGGAGAAATACTGGCCCAAGCTGGTACGGTCCTACGCGGCGGAAGCGGTCGTAACCCGAACAAAAAGCCGCGAAACAGACATCAAGCAGGCGCAGGAGTTTCTCAACCACATGGATGGACGGCACGAAACTGTGGACAGTGAACCCGGACTCTACCGTCACACGGAAATTGCGGGAGACGGATTCCGGGCGTTCGAGTTGACCTCGCTGCTGCCGAAGACGGGCTTCGACCTGCACGTGGCAAAGATGGCGGAGTAGGGGAAGAAGTGGTCAGTGGTCAGTGCCCGGTTGTCAGTCGTTGGTGGTTAGCAGTCGGTGGGTTAGCTGGCTACTGATCACTGGCCACTGATCACTGACCACTAACTTCCACTGGTGCTGTACCAACTTCTCCAGGAGGAAGAGTCATTCGGCAGGTTCTGGCCCGTGATATCGCGCAGTGCCTGGTAGACCCAGCCGTGGGTCTGCGCGTCCAGAGATATGTCGTCCGCGTAATCCAGCAGGTGCGGAATCACGCTGCGGCGTTGTTCCTGAGTCAGCATCCCGGATTGCGCCAGGCTGCAGGCGGCGCGCTCCCGCACCATGGGCGAAGAATCGTCGTGAAACGTTTGCAGCAGAGGAGCTATCGTCTCGTTCGTCCCCAGATAGGCCAGGCCTTCTACCGCCCAGTGGCGAACTTCAGGGTCGGAGTCGCGGAGCTGGCTGACCAGTATCTCATTCACGCGTTCCGGTTCGACGCCGCGGTTGCCCAGAAGCCCCAGCTCCCACAGCGCCCATACCCGTTGCGACTGCGACCCACTCTGAGCCTTCTGCGCCAACCGCTCCACTGTCGCCGGCGCCTTGACTGCGCCCATGGCCGCCAGATCCAACTCGATGCCCGCAGCCCGCACCCGCAGATCGTTGGAGTTGAGCGCGGTAGCGATCAGTGAATTGAATCGGGGCGTAAGCTTGAGTTTTCCCCACCAGCCGTCGACCCGCGCGGCGATTTGATCATTCGCGCCCTCATAGTGGTTCACTGCGCGCTCCAGCAAGAGCTCGGCCTGCTGCTGCGGAGTTTCGCGCTCCAGGCTCTCAATCTCGTGTTCGGAGAGCATTGCGGGCGAAGCCGGCTCCGGTTTGCCCTGCAGGGTAAGGAACCTGGTAATTTGTTCGAAGGCCGCACGCGCATTGCCTGTGGCAAAGAATGCAGCCAGCAGAATCCCCGCCGCCACGGCGAACAAAATACTCCAACTGCCAGCCCGCGGATCAATGGACTGGTCCGCCTTCAGGCTCGAGCCTGGCCGTATGCTGCCGTATTCCGGCGCCGACTCGGGACGCGGGTCTCCTTCCCAGGAATGCATGTCAGCAGTCTAGGAGCGTTTCGATGTGCGGTAAAGTTACGGTCGAGTACTTTGGTTATTACTTTCTGCTGGAGGAGGCGATTAAATGAAGAGCTTGAAGCACTTGTGGTTCGCAAGGGCCGGCGTCACGCTGGTTACCTTCTTGTTGGTTACATCCAGTCTGGCCGCGGCTGCCGGGTACCACGTAGTCAAGACTTACAAACTGGGTGGGGAGGGAGGTTGGGATTATCTGACGCTCGACAGCACCTCGCGCCGTCTCTACCTTTCCCGCTCCACGCACGTCATTGTGATCGACGCCGATACCGGCAAGCCTGTGGGCGACATTCCGGATACTCCAGGAGTGCATGGCGTCGCCCTCGCCTCCGAGTTCGGGCGCGGGTTCATCAGCAACGGCCGTGACGGCACGGTCAGCGTTTTCGACCTGAAGAGTCTGAAGGTATTAAGCAAGATCACAGTGGGCGAGAACCCCGACGCGATTCTCTATGATCCCGCCAGCAAGCGGGTCCTCACCTTCAACGGCAAGAGTCACGATGCCACCGTGATCGATGCCGCCAAGGGGACTGTGATCGGCACCATCAAGCTGAATGGGAAGCCCGAGTTCGCCGTTAGTGATGAAAAGGGCGAGATCTTCGTCAATCTTGAGGACAGCAGCCAGTTACTGGCCCTGGATCCGAACAAGCTGGAAGTAAAATCTCGCTGGCCGCTGGCCCCCTGTGCGGAACCGACAGGGCTGGCGATTGATCGCAAACATCGGCGCCTGTTTTCCGGTTGTAGCAACAAGCTGATGGCCATCGTGGACGCCGACGGCGGCAAGGTCATTGCCACGCTTCCGATCGGCGACGGGGTGGACGCGACCGCGTTTGATCCGGAGACCGGGCTGGCATTCGCTTCCTGTGGCGAGGGCGTGCTCACCGTTGTGCACGAAGATTCCGAGGACAAATTCAGTGTCGCGGAGACCGTTGCTACCGAACGAGGCGCACGCACTATGACACTCGATCCCGACAGCCACCGGATTTTCCTGGTGACTGCGAAATTCGGCCCGCCGCCGTCCCCAACCACCGGGCAACCTCATCCGCGGCCAGCGATTCTGCCTGACAGCTTTGTGGTCCTGGTGGTAAGCCCATAAAAAGAACGCGACTCACATTACCGCCGGCACGCTGATTCCCATCACTGCCAACACCCGAATCAATTCCCGGCGGACCACTGCCACAGTTGCCAGCAGGAATTTTTTCCGGCCCTCGTCTGCTTCACTCAGAATGGGATGGCGGTGATAGAAAGCATTGAACAGTTGAGCGAGCTGGAACGCGTGCTTAGCTAAGTAGGCGGGTTCCGTGGTGACGATGCACTGGTCAATCATGTAGGAAGTCTTCGAGGCCGCCAGCCAGAGTTCCCAGAGCTCGTTGCCGGCTTCGCCGGTTAAGTGGTTTGCCAGGTTGGCGGCAGAAATGCGGTCCGCCGGATTCCTGCCAAATTCATCCGGATCGAGACCGCCCTTGCGGAAGATGTTGGATGCGCGCACCACGGCGTACTGCGCGTAAGGGCCAGTCTCGCCTTCGAAGCTCAGCGCCTCTTTGAAGTCGAACGCGATCACCGATGACTTGGTGAACTTCAGCATGAAATAGCGCAGCGCCCCGACTGCGATCCGAGTGGCAATGGTGGTGCGCTCGGATTCAGTCAGTTGGGGATGGCGGCCGTCGACCTCGTTCTTCGCCGACGCGATCAGGCGATCGAGCAGGTCGTCTGCCTTAACCCCAAATCCCTTGCGCCCGGAAACCTCAATATAAGGACGGCTCTTATCTTCATCGGAAAGCTGGTAGCCCAGTTCGGCGGCACAGCGGGGAGTGAGAGCGACCATCTCGTAGGAAAAATGAGTATAGTGGTCGGCCTGTTCGTTATATCCGAGCCCGCGCAGGGCTTCGATTACCGTGTTCTGCGCTTCCGCCTGGCGGGCGTCGATCACGTTGTAGATTTCTGCCACACTGCCGAAATGCGGATGGTCCAGCGCGCCGACAGCAGTTGAGATCCAGCAATCGTGTCCATTGGGATAGCGGTAAAACTTGCGATAGCCGAAGTCGCGGCCAAGCAAACCAAACTTCCACAAGTGGTAGGCGATGTCTTTGCCCACGTAGCCCACCGTCCCGTTGGAACGAACAATAACTTTCTGATCTTCTTCGGCGACTTCGTCCTTCTCTGAATCTCCTGCGGAAACATCGGCACCCGCTGCGCTTTCGGGCTTTGCGGTCCCCGCCCGCCGCATCACCCAGCAACCTTTGTTCTTACCTTCAGTTTCGAGAAAGAGCACTCCGCCTTCTCTCAGCTTGGCAAAGGCGGCATCCCAAAAGTGAAGATGGAGGATCTCGCTCTCGCGCGGCAGAAAATCGTATTCGATATCGAGGCGATCCATGGTCTCGAGATGGCGGCGCAGGACCGCGATCGATACCAGATCGGCGATGGCGGCGGTTTCGTTGCTGCCTTCCTCGATCGCATGCAGCGCCTGCTGGCGGACTTGCAGGTTCTGCTTGTCCTCCCCGTACCACTGCGAGACCCGGGCGTATAGGTCCCAGCAGTAATAGTCAAAGCGCGGCTGGCGTGCCAACTGCTCGATCTCGGCCCGCGATTTCTTCTCAATGTTCAGAAATCCCACGACGACATCGGCGACCTGCACGCCTGTGTTGTCGATATAGTTCTGGACATCCACTTCCCTGCCGGCAAACTGCAACAAGCGGACGAAGGTGTCGCCGAGAATCGCGTTGCGCAAGTGGCCAACATGGGCTGCCTTGTTGGGATTGATGCTGGAGTGCTCAACCAGAATCTTGCCGGACGGCGCTTCAGCGCGCGGTTTTTCGTCGGCGGCGAGCGCGGCAGCCAACTCCTCCCGCCTGAGACGAGCGTTGATATAGCCCGCGCCGGCCAGTTCCAGTTTCTCAAAACCGGGGATTGGCCCGATTCCATTAACGATTTCTTCCGCAATCTTGCGCGGCGCCTTGCGCAGCCTCTTCGCCAGCTCAAAAGCCAGCGGCAAAGCGTACTCGCCGAACTCCACTTTTGGCGGCTGTTCTACGACGATTTTGGGCAGGTCCAGGTCGTAGGTGCGGCGCAGGAATTCGCGCACGTGTTGGCCAAGCCGTCGTTCCAGATGGCGATACAAGAATTCCCCTAAGCTGTTGAAGAAAAGAGTGATTGTAGCAAACCGCGCGAAGGCGCGAGGTTTGACGGCAAATGGAGGGCTCCCTATGATGAAAACTGTCGTTGGTCGTTGGCCGTTGGCCGTTCGACAGAGCTCAGCTGTATGTTTTTGCGATTGAGCCGGGCCGCGCTTCGGGTTTGAGGGTTTGAGGGATATTGGCCAACGACCGACGACCAACGACCAACGACTGTTTCTATGCGCATAGCCTACCTCGACTGCTTCTCCGGCATTAGCGGCGACATGTTTCTCGGCGCCCTGGTGGACGCGGGCGTGCCGGCGAAGCTCTTCGAGGAGACGGTGGAGGCCCTGAATATCGGAGCGCGGCTGGAGATTTCGCGAGTGAATCGCAGCGGTATCACAGCCACCAAGGTGGATGTCTTCGCCCACGGGGAGAAAGAATTGCCGCGCGAGGTTTTCTTCGAACAGCAGGCTCACGCCCACAAACACGAACACGGGCATGAGGCTGGTCATAAACACTCGCCCGAGCATGTTGAGCTGCGGGAACACAATTACAGCCAGCCGCTGGGCGAGGCCTCGCGGGCGGTGGCGCCCGCGCCACACGTGCATGAGCATGGCCGCGGCCTGAAAGAGATCCGCGAGATCATTCGCAAGGCAGCGATCAGCGAACGCGCAAAGAACACTGCGATCGCGATTTTCGAGGCTCTGGGCGCGGTGGAAGCCAAAATCCACAACAGCGACATCGAAAAGGTCCACTTTCACGAGGTGGGTGCGGTGGACGCGATGGTGGACATCGTTTGCGCCGTGGTGGGCGCGGAGGCGCTGGCGGTTGATGAGATTGTGTGCTCGCCGCTTAACGTCGGCGGCGGCACGGTGAAGTGTGCTCATGGAGTTCTCCCTGTGCCGGTTCCGGCCACCGTGGAGTTGCTGAAGGGCGCGCCAGTTTATTCGTCGGGCATTCAGGTGGAACTGGTCACGCCGACGGGTGCGGCGATTGTGAAGACGCTGGCCAGGCGATTCGCACCGTTTCCGGCAATGACGATTGAGAAGTCCGGCTACGGAGCAGGCACGCGCGACTTTCCCGGACACGCAAATGTTGTCCGGTTGACCATTGGCGAGTCACAGGCTGGATTTGCCGAGAACACTTCGCAGGAGACTATCTCCGTGCTCGAAGCCAATCTCGACGACCTGAATCCGCAGGTGTTCGGCTACGTGGTCGACCGACTGCTGGACGCGGGGGCGCTCGACACTTTTGCTTTGCCGGTACAGATGAAGAAAAACCGTCCCGGAATGCTGCTCACGGTTCTGGCCAGACCGGAAGATGCGTCCCGGCTGACCCAGATTCTTTTCACTGAGACCAGCACGCTGGGGGTGCGGCGACGAGAGGAGCAGCGTCAGGCGCTGGCCCGCAAGTGGGTCACGGTGGTCACGCGCTGGGGAGACGTGCGCTTGAAAATTGCCAGCATGAATGGCACGGTCACCAACTACGCGCCCGAGTACGAGGATTGCAAGAAGATCGCAACTGAGCATCACGTGCCGCTGAAGAGCGTAATGAATGAAGCCATGGAAGCCTATCTGAAGGCCCTCAGGAGCTAAGGGACCCGTACCGCCCGAAGGCTAACGTAAGAACCCAAATGAGCAAAAAGTTTTACATCACGACTCCTATTTACTACGTGAACGCACGTCCACACATCGGGCATGCGTATACCACGATTGCCTGTGACACCATTGCCCGGCGGCAGCGCATGATGGGCTTTGATACTTACTTCCTTACCGGCACGGACGAACACGGGCAGAAGATCGAGCGCGCGGCTCAGGCTGCGGGAAAGACTCCGCAGCAGCTCACCGACGAAGTCTCCGCCGAGTTCCGCGCGCTGTGGGATCGGATGGGGCTGACCTATGACGATTTCATCCGCACCACGTCCGACAGACATAAGCTGGGTGTACAGGCGCTTTGGCGACGCATCCGTGACAACGGCTACATCTATAAGGGCCACTACACCGGCCAGTACTGCGTGTTCGACGAACTTTACGTGGATGCGGTTGGACCAGGCGCTCCCTGCCCCGAGTGTGGGCGCCCGACCGAAACCGTGCGGGAAGAAAACTATTTCTTCAAGCTATCCGCATTCCAGGACAAGTTGCTGGAGCTGTATACCACGCAACCTGATTTCATCCGTCCGGAAACGCGGCGCAATGAAGTGATGTCGTTCGTGCGCTCCGGCCTGCGCGATCTCTCGGTCAGCCGCAGCACATTTTCCTGGGGCATCCCGGTGCCGGACGATCCCAAGCACGTGATCTACGTCTGGCTGGATGCGTTAGCTAATTACATCACCGCGCTGGGCTACGGTTCGGCAGAGGCCGAGAAGTTTGACAAGTATTGGCCAGCCGACGTGCAGATGATCGGTAAGGAAATCGTGCGCTTCCACTGCGTCTACTGGCCGGCATTTTTGATGGCGGCTGGGCTGCCGGCGCCCCAGAAGATCATGGCGCACGGCTGGCTGCTGTTTGAAGAAAGCAAGATGTCGAAGTCGCGCGGGAACATCGTGCGGACGGAGACCATTCTCGACGTGCTGGGCTCGGACGCTCTGCGCTACTTTCTGCTGCGCGAAATCGTCTTCGGGCAGGACGGATCATTTTCCTTCGACGCGTTAGTGCAGCGTTACAACGCAGATCTGGCTAACGGGTTGGGCAATCTCGCCAGCCGCACGCTGACCATGATCACGCGCTATTTCAAGGGCGAAGTGCCCTATCCGTCGCGCGCCGCAACCCTCACCGCGGAAGAAAATGCGATTGCCAACACCGCACGCCAGACCATCGCCGAATTTCATGCGCGGTTCGAGCAACGCCACTTTTCGCGCGCTCTGGAAGCTGCCTGGGGCCTGGTCGCAGCGGTGGATAAATACATCGTCGAGAGTCAGCCCTGGGCGCTGGGTGAGAAGCAGGACGACGAAAGCCGGTCGCGCCTGGCCACTATTCTCTACACCAGTGCGGAGGCCCTGCGCATCGTGACCGCACTCGTGCATCCTGTGATACCCGAAGCCACTGCGAAAATCTGGGGACAGTTAGGGCTTGGCGATATCCGGAAGTTCCAGCTTTCTGACCTGCAGTGGGGACAGCTCAAATTGGGGACAAGACTCGGCGAAGTGCAACCCGTTTTTCCCCGCGCGGACAAGAGCGCCACTGAAAGGATGCAACAGATGGAAGAGCAGGGACGCATTGCTACGGCAGCTGTCGAAGATAAGGTTGTCACTCCCGAACCCCAGGCAAGTGTGCCGCCACCCAAGCCCGTCGCAACCGTCCCCGACGGCAAGATCAGCATAGAGGATTTCGCGAAAGTCGAACTGCGCGTGGGCCAGGTTAAGGTTGCGGAAAAGGTGAAGGGCGCCGACAAGCTGCTGCGGTTGGAAGTAGATCTCGGAACGGAAGTGCGGCAAGTGGTGGCCGGAATCGCCGAGGCCTATGCGCCCGAGACGCTGATTGGACGCAAGGTGGTGATCGTGGTGAACCTTGCGCCACGCAAATTGCGCGGGCTGGAGTCGAATGGGATGATTGTGGCGGCATCGCCCGAGGGTGGGAGACCCGTACTGGCGGCCTTTTTAGAGGATGTGCCGGTGGGGACGAGGCTGAAGTAGCGGCTCAGGCCCCTCGTGATCGAAACCAGAAGCCTGCCGAGCTTCGCTCGGCCTGGACGGGGCCCTTCGACTTCGCTCAGGGCAGGCTCCGACCCCGTCCCCACATAGTTCGTGCTGGAAACCAACCACTGTGTTCGTAGATTCCCACGCCCATCTCGAGATGGAGCAGTTCGATGCCGACCGCGAGCAGATGATTGCTCGGGCGCGGGAGAACGGCATCGAGAAGATCGTTGCCATCGGCAGCGGAACCGGTCCCGGATCACTGGATTGCGGCATTCGGCTCGCCGAGCAGCACGAATTTATCTGCGCGACTATAGGCATACATCCTCATGAAGCCAAGCTGGCCACTGATGCCGACTTTCAGGAACTCGAACAACTAGCGAAACGACCCAAGGTCATTGCCTGGGGGGAAATTGGTCTGGATTACTTCTACGATCACTCGCCGCGCGAAATTCAGCAACAAGTCTTCCTGAGGCAGATGGAGTTGGCGCGGGCGGCGAAATTGCCGATCGTGATTCATTGCCGTCCCTCGGAGAGCAGCGAAAACGCCTGGGATGACTGTCTTGATCTACTGGAACAGCATTGGAGACCGAGTGGCTTGGGAGGAATCCTGCACTGCTTCACCGGCGACTGGAAGTATGCCAAACGGGCGCTGGACCTGGGATTCATGATTTCCTTCGCCGGCAACATCACTTTCCCCAAGGCACAGCCGATCCGCGATACTGCAAAAGGGGTGCCGCTGGAGTGCACGTTGATCGAAACCGACTCGCCTTTTCTGGCGCCGGTGCCGCATCGCGGCAAACGCAATGAGCCGGCGTTTGTAAAGGAAGTGGCGAGGAAACTGGGTGAACTCCGCGGGCTTGCGATGGAAGAAATCGGTAGGCGGACGGCACACAACTTCTACAATTTTTTCAAACTGGCCGAAACCAACGAAAACAAAGATGTGCAGCGTTAAAACCGCTTCTTCTGGTAACCTCAGAGGTTGCATTTCACAGTTTTCGGAGAACGCTGAAAAGACATGCCGGAAAACACTTTCGACATCGTGAGCAAGATCGATCTGCAGGAGGTCTCCAACGCCATTCAGCATGCGCTGAAGGAAATTCATACCCGCTTCGATCTGAAGGATTCGAAAT
>JBGQIG010000081.1:0-10089 GCA_041498365.1 Terriglobia bacterium
CGCGTGGAGGAAGGGATCGGCGAAAGCACCGAACCCGGCAACCACGCCCGCTTGGCCCAGGATTGTGCCCACGAAGCCATCGAACTGGCAAAACACACCCAGAACCGGCGTCTGCTCGCGCATACTCACGTTTGGCAGGGCCTGACGTACTGCAACCGCTTCTTTGACGATCCGGATGCGGCACGGCGCTGCTACGACCAAGCCGTTACTCTCACCAAAGGCGACCACACCGACAGTGCCTGGGAAGACCTGCAGACGCTGAAGGCCAAAGTCTTGCGCGGCGGCAGCGTGAATCCCACTTTGCGCGCCTGGTCGCAGGGATCGGTTGGTGACAAGACTTTCCAGCAGATCAGCGAGGAATTTGCCGAACTGATCATTCCCAAAGTCTGGGAACGCGAAGGCCGCAAGGTTTCCCGTGTGGCGGCGCGCCTTTCCGTATCACCGAAGAAGGTCCGGCGTATCCTGAGCCGCGTGGGACGGCGGAAGCCACGGGGAGAGTAGGAGTCCTCCACTAGGCTCGAGGAGCATCGCGGATCTCTGCGACCCGCGAGGCGAAGTTTCTGGGCATCAAACGCAAGAACATCACTCTGCACGCCAAGAGAGCCGTGTACGAGGGCCGTGCCCAGGGCATGAATCCTGGACTGGGCAAGTTCTGCAACTCTACCCGCAAAGTCCGGAGACACTAAGAGTACGAACACCAGCCCTCAGATCCCGATGGCGGATTGAGGCCCCACATCCGGGCCCCCGTTCTTATTGGGACTGTAGAGACTTGATATAGGTGACCAGGTTCGCAACCCGCTGGTCCACCTCAGCTTGGTGGCCCCCACTCATCGACCAGAACAGTTTCCCCCAAACCGGCATTTCTTTGCTGCCATGGGCTGGTACCCGAGCCTCGCCGCGAATCGTAGAGGAGACCTTGAGCGCGGGATACTTTCCCTCGTTGTTCTTGCTCAATGCGGTTAGGTCGGCGGGCGGGGTCTTCAGGGCGTCGGCCGCGGGACCGTTGCCTCTACCTTCCGTGCCATGGCACACGGCGCAGTAGGTGGTGTACATCTCTTTACCCGAAGCCGGTGACGTCGGCTTAATGGGCACGTGCTGGATGGTCTTCTTGGGCTCCTCTTGCGCTCCTGATGTGAGCGCGAACGCGGCCACAACCATCAGCACCTGGATGGCTTTTCGTACGAGCATGGGTTTCTCCTTGCACGACATGAGGTGGAGTGAATCGCAATTTCTTTTTGACTTCAAAAGCGGCAACGATTGTATACCCACCAGGCCGGTTCGTGACATTGTTGGTTTTTTCGCGGCGGCCTTTTCTGCATCAGAGACGGGTATTAGGAAAACTATCGAAGACGAATTTGACTGTACCGAGCACAGTTCGACAATCCTGCGACTCCCGCAATCAGTGATATATACTGCGTCGCAGCCAGGAACCGCCTTTGACCATCTCCTCGCGGCAGGAGTAGGTTATGCGCCAAAGCTATGCCGGATAACAATGAGTCCAGCCCCGAACCTCTACCCCTGGCGATCCGCGCCAGTTCAACGGACATAAATGACGGTTGCGATCGGAGTTCAAGGTCAGCCATGTCCGGGCATAGACTTCTTCTCTTGAAGGTGCGCCGCGTATCAAAACCCAGAGATCGTGGGCACTCCACGAATCCCCTGCTCATAGGATAGGTCCGCATGTCGCAAATGCGCAAAGACATCTTCACTGACCGCTGGGTCATCGTGGGACAGCATGAGGGGGTGCAGCCTGGGGACTTTCATTTCGAGAAATTCAGACGCGACCCGGGCTTTTGCCCATTCTGTGAGGGCAACGAGGCCGCGACGCCGCCGGAAGTCTTCGCAATCCGAAATCGAGGGACTGCTCCTAACGGGCCGGGATGGTCGGTTCGAGTGGTGCCCAATTCCCAACCGCGGCTAAGGATAGAGGGCGAACTGGGACGGCGTGCCGAAGCGCTACACGATCTGATGAACGGTGTGGGCGCGCACGAGATCATTGCGGAGACTGCACGGCATGACCGTAGCCTGCATGAACTGGAAGTTCAAGAAATTTCCGACGTCATCAGAGCTTATATAGCTCGCATCGTCGATCTTGAAGGCGACAAGCATGTGCGTTATGTGTTGATCTTCAAGAATTATGGTGTAGGAGCAGGCGCGCACAGCATTAGTCATTCCATCTCGCAGCTAATGGCTCTCCCGGTAACGCCGCGCGCAATTAAGACGAAACTCATGATCGCTCGTGACTACTTTGCTCTTAAAGAGCGCTGCATATACTGCGACGTGCTCCAGCAGGAATTAATGGGACGGAAGCGGCTGATTGCCGAAAATGAAGATTTCGTCGCGTTTGCTCCCTTTGCGTCACGCTTTCCCTTCGAGATGTGCGTGTGCCCGAAATTTCATAGCAGTACATTTAGCCGGATCGGTACAGCCCAAATTGAAAACCTGGCTCAGATCCTGCGCGACCTATTGCAGAAATTGGAGCAGCGCATGGACGGGCCGCCGTACAACTTATCCCTCCACGACTGCCCCTTCCCCCGTCAGAGAGTGGGTTATTGGAAGACAATCGAAGATGACTTCCATTGGCATATAGAAATCTTGCCCCAAGTTGTTCAAATCACTGGGTTCGAGTGGGCTTCCGGATTTTTCTACAATCCAGTTCCGCCGGAAGTGGCTGCTCGCCATCTTTCGCTTCTTTCCTCCATTTGACCTCAGGGATCGCGTCAAAAACCGGCCACCCGAGGACTCTGTCTGGGGCATGATTGTTGTATCGTAACGACTTCTTCACGAAGATTCTCGTTTACCAGCCATTCTCCTGGCTGTGGCAAGTGAGTCCAATCACATCTCTCGGTGACGAAGAGCACCGCAGTTTTTACCCAGTAACAGCACAATAGCATCGTTGCGGGGGAAGTCCGGGACCTTCCTAGGACCTGAGCTCCCGGGGGAGGTTATTTATGACAACATTGACTCTTCTGGCGATTGCTGTCGTGGCTGTGGTAGCCGGCCTGTTTCTTTCCCGCGTCATCCCCGCGGTGCAGACCTATTTCATGTACCGTGGCAAGCGGCTTATCACCTGCCCGGAGACGCTAACGAAAGAAAGTGTGGATGTGGCAGCGAGAAAGGCGGCCACATGGGCCTTTGTCGGCGAACCGGCTCTGCGTTTGGATCAATGCTCGCGCTGGCCGGAGCGTCAGGACTGCGGTCAGGACTGCTTGGGGCAGATTGAGGCCGATCCGGAGAATTGCCTGGTCTGGAACATTGTGTCCAATTGGTATGAAGGACAAAAGTGTGTGTATTGCCACAAGCGTTTTGGACGGCTCCAGCATCTTGATCATGCCCCGGCCCTTATGGGACCTGATCGCAAGTCGAATGAGTGGAATCACTTTCGACCCGAGCAGCTTCCAGAGTTGTTTTCGACCTATAAACCTGTCTGCTGGAGTTGCCATGTTACGGAGACGTTCCGGCAGGAACACCCGGAATTAGTCGTGGAACGCAAGCGGTGAATAACTGTTTGGAGCAAGAACTTAGAAGAAGGAGGTAACTTCCAATGTTTGAACAGGAACTCGAGATGGAAGAACGGGAAGCTTCCGCCATTCCATTGCTGCTGATCGTAATCCTCATCCTGGCGATAGTTGGTGTCGCGGGGTACTATGTTTGGCAAAACCAGCAAGTCCTCACAACACAACAGGCTGCTACGGTGATCAGCGCGGTGGAAGCGCAAAGTCCGGCCACGATTCAAGTTCACGTTGGGAAAGTGACCGCTAGTGTGGCGGTGAAGCCGCACGATCCAAATTACCGTCTACTGGAGAAGGCTGGCTTCTTGAAATTGGGGAAGGACCAGGGCCGCTTTACTCCGGTAACGCTGACTCCCCTGGGGGAAAGGCAATTTCAGGAGATCGCTGGAGTAAGGACGACGAAAGAAGGGGACGATTCGGAAAGCTACACAGTGCCAATTGCCGAGCGCAAGCTCATCGAGATCTCCCACATCACCATGATCAATCCGAGCCGTGCGATTGTAGACTTCACGTGGAAGTGGGAACCGAATCAGTTAGGCGAGGTCTTTGATGCGTCCGGCCCGCTGGTCAAGAGCTTCAATACCTGGGAGCGTGGAGCCCTGATCGGAAAGTACGGCGCCAGTTTTTATCACGCCAATCCCACCAAGACTACATTGGCTTTGGCGAAGGTTGGGAAGCGCTGGGAGATTGCAGCAGAGTGAACTTTACGCTCTTGGGGCACCTCGAGCTGGTCGCCCAACACGGCTGCACGCCGGTGACTCGAAGGCATCGGCCAAGGAGGGTGCGTCATGCCATCATCGAATACTCTTACCATTATCGATAATCGCACTGCCGAAAAATATGATTTGCCTATCGAGAACGGAACGATCCGGGCCATGGACCTGCGCAACATCCGGACCGACCCCGACGACTTTGGGCTTCTGACTTATGACCCGGCGTTCATGAATACTGCGTCTTGCCGCAGCAGCATCACCTTTATCGACGGCGAACGCGGCATTCTGCGCTACCGGGGTTACCCCATCGAGATGCTGGCCCAACACTGCAGTTTCCTCGAGGTGGCGTACTTGCTTTTGTTCGGTGACCTGCCCACTCCAGACGATCTAAAGAACTGGGTCAATGAGATCACTTATCACACCATGTTGCCTGAAACCACGAAGAAGTTCGTGGAAGGCTTTCACTACGATGCCCATCCCATGGCGATGCTAGTGAGCACGGTAGCAGCCCTGTCCACCGTCTACCCCAAGGCCAGAGAGATTCAGGATCCTGCCAACCGGCTGCTGCAGATTAAGCGACTGATCGGCAAGATGCCCTCCATCGCGGCCATGTCCTACCGGCACAGTCTCGGGTTTCCTTATGTTTATCCGGACAACGATCTCAGCTACCCCGAGAATTTCATGAACATGCTGTGGAAGATGGTCGAGCCCAAGTACGTAGCCAATCCGGTCATAGCCCGCGCCTTGGACATCCTGTTCATTCTGCATGCCGACCATGAGCAGAACTGCAGCACCAACGCTATGCGGTCGGTGGGCAGCGCTCACACGGATCCGTACCTGGCGACAGCGGCTGCGGCTGCTGCCTTGGCTGGACCGCTCCACGGCGGAGCCAATGAAGCCGTCCTTGAGATGCTCGATGAAATCGGCTCCAAGCAGAATGTCCCTGCCTACATCAAGAAGATCAAGGCAGGGCATGGCAAGCTGATGGGCTTTGGCCACCGGATCTACAAGAACTACGATCCCCGCGCCAAGATCATCAAGTGGACGGCGGAGAACGTATTCGAGGTTACCGGTCGGAATCCCAAACTCGATATCGCGCTGGAGTTGGAGCGCATTGCCCTCGAGGATGAATACTTTGTTACACGCAAGCTGTATCCCAACGTGGACTTCTACTCGGGGATTATTTACCAGGCCATGGGCTTTAAGCCGGAGATGTTTACCGTACTGTTCGCCATCCCACGCACGGCGGGTTGGTTGGCCCAATGGCAGGAGATGATCACCGATCCAGAACAGAAGATCGCCCGTCCGCGCCAGGTCTATACGGGACACGAACTGCGGCATTTCGTACCTATTGAAGATCGCGTGCCGATCTTGCACACGACGGGGGTGAGCCGATAGGGCAGGTTTTGAATCGCCGCGGCCAACGAACAGCAGAGAGACGACATACCTGGTCGGTGCACTGCCACGTTCGCACGAAGAGCCTTCATTCCACCGCTTCGGCTGCCGACTTCCTTCGGGCTACGCCATTCACATTTGCAGTTCTGAGCGTCGCCCGAAGGGCACTCCCACCAAGGGCGTAGAGAAGAACAAGTGCGGTCTCATTGAGTTCCCATTCTTTGCGGATGGGCTCGGCGACGGCGCCGAACATATTTCGGTCGACAAAATCCACCAGGTTAATGGCGAACAAGATTACGAGCGCAGAGCGGGCTCCGTGTCTGGGGTCTTTTACATCGATCCTTCCAGGAAGTTGCCGTGCCCTTCCATCCAAACAGTCCCTCTCTGTATCACCAGAAGACAGTCTTGCTTCAAGTAACGAGCAACAAATACTGGCGCCGGGATTGTGATTGCCATCACGAAAAGAGGTGACCTCACGCACCGCGCGAATGGAGCACAGGATGGAGAATTTGGGTGGATGTAAGGTGTCCATTTGGAGGCCATCATGCCAACTGCAACTGAGGTCCGAGAGCCCCAAATTGAGAATCCGGTCGAGATTCGGGAAGCGGTCGGAGCTCCGCAGAAACAGGGAATAGGGGAAATTCCTGGCCCGCCATACCAGCGGCCGTTGTTTGCGGATAGCCTGTTGGATGCAGGCGAACAGGAAAAAAAGCGACGCAAATTTGCAGCGATGATCTCTTTCACGGTTCAGTGCCTGGTGATCGGCACCCTGATAATCGTGCCTCTCATGTACACCGATGTGCTCCCGAAACAGCAGTTGCTGACATTCCTGATGGCGCCGCCACCGCCTCCGCCACCCCCGCCTGCGGCGCAGGCGGTGGCCAAAGTCGTCCGGCAGATTCAGAGTGAGCTGTTGGACGGCCAGTTACGCACTCCCAGCCGGATACCCGAGAAAGTGCAGATGATCCGTGAAGAGGAAGCACCCCCACCCTTGTCCTCAATGGGTGGCGTTGTGGGAGGAGTGGCGGGAGGTATCCCCGGTGGACAACTAGGCGGGGTTATTGGTGGCATCGTCAACCAAACCTCGAGCCTGGCCGCAGTTCCGAAGCTTGCCGCAGTACAGCCCAAACGAATTCGTGTCTCGCAGGGTGTCACCAGGGGATTGCTGATTCAGAGGATCGAACCCATCTATCCGCCTCTAGCGCGACAAGCCCGAGTACAAGGCGATGTTGTATTGAAAGCGATCGTTAGCAAGGAAGGCGAGATCAAAGAGCTCGAGCTTGTCAGTGGCCATCCCATGTTGGCGCCAGCTGCAATTGAGGCAGTCAAGCGATGGCGTTACCGGCCGTTCTTGTTGAATGGAGAGCCAATAGAAGTTGAAACGCTGGTTACCGTTATGTTTCGTATCACCTAAGGGCGTGCCATGGTTTGTTTGGGCGGCGTGCTCGGAGTGCTCGGTCTTATGGAAGGAAGGTTGACCATGGAAGCCCCGCAAAAATATCGCGTCGCTGCTTGGTGGAGTTCTGGAAGAACTGGCCTGGCAAAATCCAACTCCGCTCCCAATGTGATTCACTTCACCGCGCCACCGGAGTTTGGCGGCCTCGAAGGCAGGTGGACACCCGAGGACTTGTTGCTCAGCGCGGTCGCGAGTTGCTATACAACTACCTTCCACGCCCTGGCGGAGCACTCAAGACTTGAGTATGCCGATTTGGAAGTGGAGGTTGAAGGGTCGGTTCGCAAGACTGATTCTGGCTATTCGTTCAACGAAATCGCGATCCGTCCGAACCTGACTATTTCCAGCGATGAGGAGCAAACGCGTGCGCTCCGCCTACTGCAGAAAGCCAAGACCGTGTGCCTGGTAGCGCGCGCCCTTTCAGTCGAACAGAAATTTGAACCACGTGTGCAGGTGGGCGAATCGCGAGTGGACTATAGCCAGGCCTTGCCGGCGGTCTGACAAGGAGGGGCTTGCACAGGCAAAAACGGAAGCTCATCTCCTACGAAGGTTATGGTCTGGGAATCCAGTTCTGACGACCAGGTACAGCGGGGTTATGCCATGATCAAACAACATGATAAACAGCTTGTCATTTGTCACAAACTTAGAGAACTCGGGTATGCTAGCGCACGGCACGTAAGGCTGTATGGCGAGGAGTTCCATCTGATCTCGGATCCCATTCCCGACGGCGACGGGTTTGCTGTGGAAGGCATCGCTCGCAGGTCCGGGAAATCGAGATATATCCGCATTCCGTTGTCGGTAGTGCATACACTGAGGCGGGAACTTACTCTCGATGCGGAGCCTGACCTCGCAGCTTGATCGCGGTTCTTACGCTGCCCAGAAAGGCTCTGGTAACGTACAGCTAGTGTCACCCACTTTCGAACTCGAAATCGTCACTCCAGAAAGACTGGTGGTTCAGGATAGGGCCGAAGATATGCAGCTTCCGGGAAGGAACGGATATCTCGGTATACTCCCTGGTCACGCACCGCTGATTACCGAACTCGGGATCGGCGAGATTGCCTACCGTAAGAATGGACAGTTGCGCTATCTTGCGGTGGCTTGGGGCTTCGCCGAAGTGATGCCCGATCGGGTGAGCATTCTGGCGGAGACGGCGGAACGCGCTGAAGAAATTAGCGTGAGACGGGCAGAAGAAGCCAAGAAGCGCGCCGAGCAGCGGCTGAAGAGCGATGATCCCAATATCGATTGTGCCCGCGCACAGCGTGCCCTCACGCGAGCCGCAACGCGCCTGGAAGTGGCAGGGCGGCAACAGGCGCCATTCAAGAACACAGCATAACGATTACATCCCCTGCTCGCGTCACGGGCTCAGAAGTCAGCCAAGGTTCGGGCGGGCAGCGCGACTCGAACAGCATTTACCACCGCCGCAAGGTCAATGATTTCCTGCAGGATTGCGCCCTCCAGTGGAGGCAGATAACCGGCGGCGGCCGCGATCATGCCGACGATGCTGGCTGCCATACCGCCTACGGCGCTTTGCAGCGCGATTGAGCGCATGCGATAACTCACGTGGATCAGTTCATCCACCTTCTCCAGCGACGTCGTCAGGATCACCGCATCAGCAGCCTCGGATGTAATGTCGCTGTTCGGACCGAACGCTACACCGACCGTGGCCGTTATCAGTGCCGGGGCATCATTGATTCCATCGCCGATGAACAGCGTCCTCGTATGCTTTGTCTCACGCTCTACAATCTCGACCTTCTGCTCCGGGGTCTGGCCTGCGTGCACCTCGGTAATCCCGACCTGGTCTGCCAGATAGCGCACCTCCGATTCCCGGTCGCCCGAGACCAACATTACGCGGTTCACGTGGTGTCGGGGCGCCAGGTGATGCACAAACGGCTTGGTGTCATGCCGAGGCGCATCGTGGAACCGCAATGCGCCCGCATACTGATCATCCACGAAGACCAGACATTCGAGTCCCAAGGTGAGCGGTGGGAGCCCGGGTAGTTTAGGGTCGACTTTGGCGCGTCCGGTGATTTGCACCTTGCGTCCCCCGACCATTCCTTGCAAACCTTCTCCGGGGATTTCCCGTATTTCGGTGACTTCCATCAGGACCAATTTTTCGTCACGCGCTGCCTGGGTTACCGCAGCTGCGAGCGGATGCTTGGAAAACTGTTCCAGGCTCGCGGCTGCCTGCAACAGGGTTTCGCGCGTGAATCCGGGTGCGCACAGAATGTCCGTCACCCTGGGTTTTCCATAGGTCAGGGTTCCGGTCTTGTCGAAGATCAGAGTGCGACAGGTGATGATCTGCTCCAGGGCGGCTGGATTCTTGATGATGATGCCGCGCTTCGCGGAGAGGGAAATCGCCCCGATCACTGCCACCGGAATTGCCAGAATCAATGGGCATGGCGTTGCAATTACCACCACTGCGAGAAATCGCACTGCATCCCCGGTAACGAACCAGGTCAGCCCGGCAAGCCCTACTGCGATGGGCGTGTACCAGGCGCCGAGACGGTCGCCGATCCGCCGCAGCTGAGGGCGTTTCTCCTGCGTCTGTTCCATCACCTGCATAATCTTGGCGTAGCGCGAATCCACCGCAAGCTTCTCGGCCTCGACCATCAACGCCATTTCGCCATTGATCGCGCCCGATAGAACCTTTGAGCCGGGGGTCTTCGAATTCTCAAACGGCTCCCCAGTCAGGTAAGACTCATCCATGATCCCCCGGCCTTCGACTACCACTCCATCTACCGGACATATTTCGTGCGGGAAAACGATCAGCCGATCACCCACCTCCACGTCATCTAACTTCACTTCCTCGACTGCGGCGCCCAGCTTACGGTGTGCGACCTGTGGCATGCGCTTGGCCAGCGCATCCAGGACTGACGATGCCCGGCGAGTGGCGAATTGTTCTAAAGCCGCTCCCCCTGAAAGCATCAACACAATGATCGTTCCTACCAGGTACTCACCAAGCAGAACGGAGGAAATGATGGAGATCCCAGCGAGCAGGTCGGAACCAAATTGTCGC
>JBGQIG010000082.1:0-10080 GCA_041498365.1 Terriglobia bacterium
GGCATAGCCAGCCATTTGTGCGGATCGATGGTGAGCGAATCGGCCCGCTCGATGCCTCGCACCAGATCACGATGCTGGTCGGAGAAGATAGCTACGCCGCCGTAAGCGCCGTCCACATGCAGCCACAGATGGTGGCGCTTGCAGACGTCCGATATCGCGATCAGATCGTCCACGGTTCCGGAGTTCGTCGTTCCCGCGGTCGCGACCACACAGACCGGTCTCTTGCCTGCCGCACGATCTTCCGCAATAGCCTGCTCCAGCTTCTGTGGATCGAGTTGCGCGACGTCATTCACCGCGATGCGCCGCAATGCTTTCCGTCCGATTCCCAGCAACCCGGCAGACTTGTCGAGCGAATGATGTGACTCAGCCGAAGCGTACAGCACTGCCTGGGCGCCAATCGAAACCACGCCTTCTTCCACCGAGTCGGGAAAACTGGACGCCAGCGCCAACGCCAGGCCACTGAAATTGGCTTCGTTGCCGCCGCTGGTGAAGGTGCCATTAAATTCGCCAGACCAGCCCACACGTTCGCCGATCCAGCGGACGGTTTCCAGTTCAATCTTCGACGCCAGCTGCGAACGCGCCAGCGTCGCCAGTTGCGGATTGAGCCCTGCCACCAGGGCCTCTGCCAGCACCCCCATGTAGGTGGGCGTCGGGTTCATAAGCCCGAAATAATTGGCGCTGGGGACGTGGAAGCCCTGGTCCACCATCTCGCGACAAATCTCGTCTAGCACCGTTGCCGCGTCTTGGCCGATTTCCGGAAGTGGATTGTGAAGCGGCCCGTAGCTTCGTTGCTCGAGCGGAAGCTGCACCGGTCGGTCGGGCAGGGAAGAGAAGAAGGCGTCGATCTGGTCAATCAGACGATAGCCCAGACGCCGCCGAGTTTCGGAGTCGAAGTCGAAGCGCATAAGTATGAGATTTCAAATTGACTGAGTTGGACGAAAAAATCCTGACCACGGAGGACACAGAGAGACACAGAGGAATCAAATGTTATTTTGCAGGGCCGAGTGAAAACAGTTGATTATCCCTCCGTGTCCTCAGTGTCCTCCGTGGTTAAGGCCTTTTCCGGCCTAAGCAGCGGAAACAGAATCACGTCACGGATGGTATGCGAATTGGTCAGCAGCATGGCCAGCCGATCCACTCCCACTCCGACGCCCCCAGCCGGCGGCATGCCATACGACAACGCGCGAATGTAGTCCTCATCCATCAGATGGGCTTCCTCATCGCCACGCTCGCGTTCTTTCAATTGCTGTTCGAAGCGACGGCGCTGATCTTCAGGATCGTTCAATTCGCTGAAGCCGTTAGCAATTTCCATCTTTCCGGCAAAGATTTCCCAGCGCTCGGTCCAGTCCGGCTCGTCCGGCTTTTGCTTGGACAAGGGAGAGACCGCGGTAGGGAACTCGTAGATGATCGTCGGCTGAACCAGGTGCTCTTCAGCTGCGGCGTCGAACACAGCGGCAATGGTCTTCCCCGGCGGCTCCTTGGGATCGTAGGCAACGTGCGCGTGCGCCGAGTTGAAACGCCGGACCAGGTTCTCGACCCCCTCAGCGGATCCGAAGTCCGACATCTGCGGCTTGGCGCCTGCCGCCTCCGGCCAGTACTGAATGATGGCTTCGCGCATGGTCATTCTTTTCCAGTTGGCGGCGGCCCAATCGACCTCATCTTCACCCCACTTCGTTTTGGTCCCACCAGTGACGTCGATCGCGGCCTGTTCAATCAGTTGCTGGGTCAGATCCATTACGCCGCGGTAGTCGGTATAAGCCTGGTAGAACTCGAGCATGGTAAACTCAGGATTCCAGCGCCAGCCCAGCCCCTCATTCCGGAAGTTGCGATTGAGCTCGTACACGCGATCGAGCCCGCCCACTGTTAGGCGCTTCAGATAGAGCTCCGGCGCGATGCGAAGAAAAAGGTCCAGGTCGAGCGTGTTGTGATGGGTGACAAACGGCCGCGCCACGGCCCCGCCCGCGATGGGCTGCATCATGGGCGTTTCAACTTCGATGAAACCGTGCGCGTCCATAAAGCGGCGCAACGATTGCACCAGCTTGCTGCGTTTCAAAAAAACCTCGCGCACTTCGGGATTCATCACCAGATCGACATAACGTTGCCGGTAGCGTAGTTCAACGTCGGTCAGCCCATGCCACTTCTCGGGCAGCGGCAACAGATCTTTGGAAAGAAAGGTAATCTCTTCCACGTGCACCGAAAGTTCACCGGTGCGTGTGCGAAACAGGTACCCGCTCACACCGATGTGATCACCCAGGTCGAGCAGCTTGTAGAGCTCGAAACCCTTATCCCCGACAGCATCTTTCTTGACGTAAATTTGCAGCCGCTGGCCATCCTGCTGCAGGTGGGCAAAACCAGCCTTTCCCATCAGCCGGATAGCCATGATGCGCCCGGCAACCCGCACGTTGATCCGCGGATTCTCCAGCTGCTCGGCAGTCTTGTCGAAGTACTCTGCAAGAATCTGGGAAATCGTATGTGTGAAGTCATACTTGCGTGGGTAGGTCTGCTGACCTAGGGCTTCAATCTGTTTCAGCTTCTCCCGCCGCAGTTCGTAAATTTTCTGGTCGAGGGCCAAAGGGTTCCTTTTTGCTGAAGACTGACTGACGAGCACACCAAGCCGTAAGAGGCGAACAGCGATTATAAACAAGCTGGGGATGGTACTACTTCTGAACGTCAGACTTTCAGCAGTTCGAGATAAATGGCCATTCCAACCACCGCATCCACACCCATCGAGTCCAGTTGCTGAATCTCCCTCTCCGTCTTGATGCCCCCGGCCACGATCAGTTGTTTATTGGTTACGCTTCGCAGTTGAGAAACCACGTCGAGAGGCATGCCCAGCAGCAGTCCCTCCGTATCAATATTGGTGTACAGAAAAGCCCCGCACCAGGGTTCCAGAGCTTGAATCATTTGCACCGCGGAAATTTCCGTAAGCTGCCGCCAACCCCGGATCGCGACTTTCCCACCCTTTGAGTCCGCGGCGAACACAAGTTTGTCGGCGCCGACACGGCCGGCGAGCTGCTCAGCGAACGCAGTGTGAATGCCGCCGTTCCTTATCAACGACGAGCCAATGACCACGCGCAGGGCGCCATCCGCCAGCATTTCCTGCGCACTTTCCGCCGTGCGAATTCCGCCACCCACCTGGCAAGGCAGCCGCCGTACCAGGGAACGCACCAGCTGCCGGTTGTCTCCCTGCCCGATCGCAGCGTCGAGGTCAACAATCTGAACCAGAGGATATCTGGAAAAGCGCTCCAACCAGGGCTCGAAATCGTCGAACTCCAGCGCTTTCTCTTCTCCCTGCACCAGCTGTACGATCTTGCCTCCCATTAGATCAATCGAAGGAATCAGCATGGCCACCTCATGGGAATTCCGGCAACCTGCAACTCCTGCTTGAGAGCCCCAATCGGCGTCACGCCAAGATGAAAGATGGACGCTGCCAACGCCGCATCCGCGCGCCCGTCGCGGAAGACCTCCACAAAATGTTCTGCCGCTCCCGCTCCTCCCGACGCGATCACGGGAATGTTGACCGCCGTTACCACCGCCCGCGTGAGTTCGCAATCGAAGCCGCCGCGGGTTCCATCCCGATCAATCGAGGTGAGCAATATTTCGCCGGCGCCGCACTGCTCGGCCTCCACCGCCCATTCCACCGCATCGCGTCCGGTAGATCGCCGCCCTCCGGTCGCTTTAACTCCGTAGGACATACCCTTGCCATTGCTGACGCGGAGGGCATCTATCGCGACGATCACTGCCTGGGAGCCGTAGCGCTGCGCAATTCGGGTAATCAAAGAGGGATCGGCCAGCGCCGCTGAATTGACGGTAACTTTGTCGGCCCCGGCGTCGAACACGGCGGCTGCGTCATCCAGAGACCGGATGCCGCCGCCCACCATGAACGGAATGAACAGCTGACGAGCCGTCCGGCGAACCACATCAAGCAGCGTGGAGCGATCCTCATAAGTCGCGGAAATATCCAGCAGCACAACTTCGTCGGCTCCCGCGCGGCCGTGAGCGTGCGCGAGTTGCGCAGGATCACCCGCATCGCGTAAGTCGGAAAATTGCACACCCTTGACTACGCGTCCGGCGTCCACATCCAGGCAGGCGATGATGCGTTTGGTCAACATGCTAGAGTTCGCAAAAGTTACGCAAAAGTTGGAGTCCCGCCTCTCCTGATTTTTCAGGATGAAACTGCACGCCGAAAAGGTTCCCGCGCTCCACCGCGGCAGAAAATGTCCCGCCGTACTCGCAGTTGCCAACCGTAGCTTCGACCACCGGGGCCCGGTAGGAGTGCGTGAAGTACACGAAAGAGTCCGGAGCAAGTCCGCACAGCAAACGCGAAGCACCTCGAACTTGCAACTGATTCCAGCCCACGTGCGGCGACTTCACTTCCGCGGGAAACTTCTCGCATTCGCCGGGAAAGAGGCCCAGACCGCGAAGTTTGGGCGCCTCCTCGCTCGACTCGAACATCCACTGCATGCCCAAGCAAATGCCAAGCAGCGGAACCTCGCGCTCGATAGCCCTCACAACCGCTTCCCGCAGAGCGCCCGATAGCGCCGTCGTGGCCTCGAAATTCCCCACGCCTGGGAGAACAACTTTAGTCGCCTGGGCGATGACTTCAGGATCGGCGGTGATCACCGCCTCGCGCCCGAGATGGTCAAACGCCTTTCGCACCGAGGCAAGGTTGCCCGCCCGATAGTCCACGATGGCGATCACAGCAATCCTTTCGTGCTGGGCAGCAGGCGGGCCATTCGCCGGTCGCGCCAGCAGGCCGCGCGCAACGCTCGCGAGAAGGCCTTAAAGAGAGATTCAATCTTGTGATGATTGGAGCGCCCATATAGCACACGCACATGAACGTTGGCACGCGCCCCTCGGGCGAAGCCGTCAAAGAAGTCATGGACCAGCTCCGCCTGCAGATCACCCACCAGCCGCTGACGTACTTTGGTATCCACCACGGCAGCTGCCCGTCCGCCGAAATCGACCGCTGCCAGTCCCAGGGTTTCGTCCATGGGCATCACGAAATATCCGGCGCGCAGAATCCCCCGCTTCGACCCCAGCGCCTTGTCAAAAGCCTCACCCAAGACAATGCCAACGTCTTCCACGGTGTGGTGTTGATCCACATCGAGATCGCCCTTGGCAAGCAGTTCGAGATCGAAGCCTCCATGCCGGGCAAACAATTCCAGCATGTGATCAAAGAACCGTATGCCGGTGGACACTTCATACTTGCCGCGCCCATCAACATTGAGCACCGCCCGGATCATGGTCTCGTTGGTTTTTCGTTCGATGCAAGCTCGTCTCACGCCGGCGCCCTTTCCGCCCAGCCGATTTCCTTCAAAGTCTCATGCAGAGCGACCAGCAGGCGGTCCGTGTGTGTCTGCCAGCCTGCGGTAATGCGAACGCAACCATCACATCCCCAGTCCGAAGACCGGTCGCGCACCAGGATGCCGCGCTCTTTCATGCTCCGGACAAAATCCGCATGGCGGGGTCCGATGCGTGCCAGCACAAAGTTAGCCTGGCTCGGCCAGAAGGGAATACCGAGAGCGCGGAACTCGTCCTGCAATCGGGCCCGGCTCGACTGCACTTCTTCCACATAGCGCCGAACGTAATTCTGATCGGCCAATGCCTCAGGCAGACACGCCAGGGCAACTCCGTTCACGTTGTAAGGTGAACAGGAGCGCCGCAAAGCTTGCATCTGCGCCGCCGCGCCCGCCAGCACTCCCACTCTGAAAGCGGCCATCCCGTAGGCCTTGGAGAAGGTACGGGCGACAAACAGGTTTTGCACCTGGCCGATATGTTCGAGCAGCGACTCTCCGTGAAACTCGAAGTACGCCTCATCCACCAGGACCGCCGCCTGAGGCGCACTGCGGGCAATCCGCAGCAGGTCTTCTTCGGATGCCGCCGCGCCGGTAGGATTGTTGGGATTCGCGATGGCAATCAGGCGCGTCTTCGGGCTCGTGGTATATGCCAGCACTTTCGATGTGGGAAAGCGGAAGTCTTCGTCCGCAGGAATAGCAACTACTCGTGCTCCGGTCGCACCGGCGCAGATTTCGTACATGGCGAAGGTCGGAACCACGATGACCACTTCGTCTTCCGGCTCCAGGTAAGCCTCGCAAACCAGGTGGATGGCCTCGTCCACGCCATTGGTCAGCAATACCTGTTCCGGCTGCAATCCGAGAAACGACGCGGCTTCGCGCTCTACCGGCGTGCGTTCCGGGTAACAAGCCAGTTGTTCCGGCTGCAACTGGCGCAAGCGCTCCAGTACTCGAGGCGAACAGCCGCCGGTATTTTCGTTGAAATCCAGGCGCAGTCCGGAGCGATCCCCCAGCGGCGGCTGGTATTGCTTCAGATTGCGTACCGCCTGGCGCGCCTCAAGCATGGGCGCACCTCAATGCAATCGACTGGGCGTGAGCGCGAAGCCCCTCGGCCTCCGCCAAAGCCGTAATAGACGGCGCGATCTTACGGAGACCTGCGCGCGAGAGTTCCTGCACAGTGATGATCTTGAGAAAGTCGAGCACGCTAAGTCCACCACGGAACCGGGCAGCGCCGCCGGTAGGCAACACATGATTGGGCCCGGAACCATAGTCTCCGGCGGCCTGCGCCGAATAATCACCGACGAAAATTGATCCTGCGCTGGTGATGCCTGGTAGTTTGTCGCGCGTCGTAGTCACATGCTCCGGCGCGATCAGGTTGGTCCAGTCCATTGCCTGTTGTGACGACGCGGCAAGCAATACCGCACCGTGAGCTCGCAGAGATTGCTTCGCGATCGGGTTACCGCGAGAAAGCGAGGCCACAGCACTGGACACGGATCGGGCCAGTTTTCGCGATTGCGTTATGAGAAGCACCAGGGCGTCCGGATCGTGCTCCGCCTGGGCTACCAGATCAGAGGCAATGAACGAAGGATCGCCCTTGTCGCAAAGAACCAACCCTTCAGTCGGTCCTGCCAGAAAATCGATGGCGCAGTCAAAAGCGACAATCTTCTTGGCCGTGGTCACAAAAAGATTTCCCGGCCCGACAATCTTGTTTACTTGAGGGACAGTCTTCGTGCCGTAAGCCAGAGCCGCAACCGCCTGGGCACCGCCAATGCGGTAGAACTCGCGCACTCCCAACAGAGCGGCAGCCGCCAGAGTCGCTCGCGCCGGGCGCGGAGAGACCACGCGAATGTCCCTCACCCCGGCTACCTGGGCCGGAATCACGGTCATGAGCAGGGTTGAAGGCAAGGGATAGCGGCCGCCCGGAACGTAACCTCCGACAGAATCCAGCGGACGCACCAACTGGCCCAGGATTCGGCCCTGCTTCACTCGTTCCCAAGCCGCAGGTTTCTGCCACTCGCAGAAACTTCGAATGTTGGCGGCAGCAGTCTCCAGAGCCGCGCGAAATTCACGCGGGGAGGCCGCAAGCGCAGCCTGCATCTCGCCTGCTGAGACGCGCAATGCGTCACTGGGGGCCAGCCCGTCCCAACGTTGCGCGTATCGCCGGAGCGCGCGATCGCCATCGCGCCGCACACTCTGGATGATGCGGCGGACGCGCGGTTCAAGCGCGTCAAGCTTTTGCCCGCGCCGCGCAAGTTTCCGCACGTAACGGACGGCCGCTGGGCCTTCAAGAATCCGCATTACATCACCACCTTGTTCAGCGGATACTCCACGATGCCCTCGGCGTTCGCCGCCTTAAGCCGGGGAATGATTTCCCACGCCGCCGCCTCTTCAATGATGGTGTTCACCGCGACCCAGGCTTCGTCGCTCAGCGTGGCAATGGTCGGCTTCTGCAGGGCCGGCAGCACCCCAAGCACCGCCGCCAGGTCCTGTTTGCGGACGTTCAGCATCAATCCGACCCGGCCCTGCGCCTCCATTGCGCCCCGGAGCATCACGGCGAGGTTTTCGATCTTGCGGCGCTTGGCGCTATCTTTCCACGAAGAGTTGTTGGCGATGATCTGGGTATTCGATTCGAGCAGAGTGTCAATGATGCGCAGGTGGTTGGCCCGCAGCGAACTGCCCGTCTCCGTGACTTCCACAATGGCGTCGGCCAGCGTGGGAGGCTTCACCTCAGTCGCTCCCCAGGAAAACTCCACCCGCACGCTGACGCCTTTCCTGCTGAAATAGTTTCGCGTTACGCTAACGAGTTCGGTAGCAATGATGCATCCCGCCAGGTCTTCCGCGCGCTGGTAAGTCGACGCTTCGGGCACCGCCAGCACCCATCGCACCTTACCGCGGCTCTGCTTGGCGTAAATAAGATCCGCCACGGTCACAACTTCCAGCCCGCTTTCCTGGATCCAGTCGAGGCCGGTCAGGCCTGCGTCGAGTACGCCGTGTTCGACGTAGCGC
This sequence comes from Terriglobia bacterium, assembly GCA_041498365.1. Taxonomy (GTDB): domain Bacteria; phylum Acidobacteriota; class Terriglobia; order Terriglobales; family Acidobacteriaceae; genus JAIQFF01. The sequence continues at coordinate 8,304 of JBGQIG010000082.1, forward strand.
GCCATCTCCTGAGCGCGAATCAGCATGCATTCCACGTCGGGATCCGCGGTGCTGGCCGAGTACGAACGGCCATTGGTGTAGACGTTGAGTCCGGCACGCGCGAATAGCTGCAGCGTAGCCTCCTGCAAACTGCCTTTGGGGATGCCAATGCGCAGCTTCATGACAGCGATCCTTCCGACCGGACAGCTTCCTTCGGAAAGAAAAGAGTCTCGGTGAAGCAGGACCGCGTTCCCTGATGACAGACCAAGCCTTTTCCTTGCACTCGCACTTGCAACAAAACGGTGTCACGATCACAGTCGGTCGCGGCCGAGACCACTTCCAGCCGGTTGCCCGAAGTTTCACCCTTGGTCCAAAGCTGGTTACGGGCACGGCTGAAAAAAGTGACGTAGCCGGCCCGCAGTGTCTGCTCAAACGCCTCGCGATTCATAAAGCCCAGCATCAGCACTTCGCCGCTGGCCGCATCCTGCACAATGGCGGGCAGCAGCCCTTGCATCTTGCCGAAATCAATCTCAGCATTCATGTGCTCTCCTGAGTTTCCTGCCAAAAACAAAAAGCCCGCTGTCGCGAATCGCGTCAGCGGGCAGAATCTCTGTGAGTTAGCTAACCTATCTCAGGACACCCCCGCCAGCACGTTGTGCACATGATGGTGATGGTGGAGATGGGAAAGAGAACTCATCGCTGAAAAGATATCTGATAGGCCCGGTCCCTGTCAAAAACATTCTTTACCTGGAATTCTGCTGCTTGCTAGACTTGCCCCCATGATTTCCGGCATCACAGGCGCCCACCTCCTGCTGTATAGCGACAATCCTGAGGCAGACCGTGCTTTCTTCCGCGATGTTCTCGGCTTTCGCGCCGTGGATGCCGGCGGCGGCTGGCTGATATTTGCTTTGCCTCCAGCGGAAGTTGGCATTCACCCTTCCGACGGCGAGAGACGCCAGCTCCATGGCGGACGGCAGCTTGCGGGCTCGGTCCTCTACCTCATGTGCGACAACCTGCCTGGGCTCATGAAATCTCTCAAGGTCAAAGGCGTCAGCTGCTCACCGGCCGAAGAGGAAGACTGGGGAATCAAAACGACGATCCAGTTGCCCAGTGGCGGCGAAATCGGCCTTTATCAGCCCACGCATCCGACCGCCCTCGGCCTTGAATAGGGAGTCCATGTGAGCAGCCTAAGCCCTCCCACGGCGTCAGCCCGAATCGGGTTTCAGAGTCAGTGTCGCAACTAAAAGGTTTCCTGAAAAAGGGGATCGAAGTCACTGCGGCATAGCCGCGAAGCGGCGCAAGAATACAGCCACGGCGCAAAGTGCGAAACGACATAGCCCTGAAAGGGCGAAAGAACAGTCGCGACACAGGCTCTTCAGCCCGGTGAGAGATCGCGCACCCATCTTTGCCGAAACACACTCGTGGTGCATCGCCTCTGCACCCAAGATCTTCGCGAAGCTCGGGCTTACCCCGCGGATTAAGAAGCAGAATTCCAAACTGACTCACCGCGCAAATTCAGTAGTGGCTCAGTTTGACACTTCCGCAAATTCTGGTTCATGTTGAACCACATTAAAACTGTCCCCTTGAGACCACATTAGAAATGACCCCTTTTAGAGTGCCGAGAGGAGGCACTCAGATTGGGGCGAACCGAATTGAGCAGCAAAGAGCTGAGTCGGGCCGAGGTGATGGGGAGAGTGAAGGCGGGCAACTTGCGGTTGGGAGAAGCCAGCGAGTTGCTGGCGATGAGTTATCGGCAAGCCAAGCGGATCTGGGCGCGGTATCGCGGGGGAGGAGCCAA